>JAKQLF010000341.1 GCA_029567325.1 Bacteroidota bacterium
CTGGATAAGGGCCTCAATTACAGAGAAATTGCCTCTGAACGATATGTTTCGGTACATACCGTCAGGGCCCAAATAAGAAGTATTTATGAAAAATTGCATGTGCACAATAAATTGGACGCAATAAAGCTCATCACCAAGAGATAGATAAAATAAGGCTATGAGGGTTGTTGTCTCTATTTGCTTGCTTTTTTCAATGGTGACTTCAACCCTCGCTCAAGAGGTCGTGATTCTAGACGATGCTTTTTTATCAACCACATTAGCAAGAAATATAGGTGTAACCCAATCACCTACAGACAGTATCGATTGGTGGCAAGAACATGATTGGCAATACCCATTAACTGAAAATTTCAAAGTCAAAACTGGTATTTATAATTGGTTGAAATTTGAAGTAAAGAATGTATCTGACTTTGACCGAACGCTTTTACTTTTCTTACAAAACGTACAGATAGAAAGAGCAAAACTGTTTGTGGTCTCAAATGGTAAGATTATTTATGAATCAATTGAAACAGGTTGCACCTTACCCGTTTCAAAAAGGGCTACCAATCACAGGACAATATCATTGCCTTTAGTTCTGCCCAAAAATGCATCCTCCCAAGTATATGCCATGGTCTATCGTCAGGGATTTGGGCTTACTATAAGACCTACTTTAGTAGAACCCAACAAAGGCATAAATTTCTTTTGGACTGACCACTGTTTTTATGCAATGATAGCCAGCTCTATTCTACTCATCATTTCCAGTTTGTTTTTTAATTATTATGTATGGACCAAAAAAATAAGATTTCCAGAAATCATCTGGTTTCAGATATACCTGATCATAAGTGTGTGTTATGTCTTGGCAGCAAGTGGGGTAGGAGGCATGTATCTATGGGGAAATTATTCGAGTTTTGAACTCAATGCAGCCATCTTTTTTGGCGCCGTCAGTGGTGCAGCATTTTTAGTTTTTTGCAATAGAGCATTAGAAATTAAAAGAGAATTTCCGAGATTATATAAAGGCATAGATTACATAGCCAGTTTTTATTTATTGACTGCTCTTCCTGGTTTTTTTATGTCATGGCCAGGTTTTCCATTAAATCTCTTTATACTATTCATTACTATTTCTTATTTATTGCTGATTCTGGCTTTGATGGTTGTGATGGGTTTTGGAATTTATCGGGCATTTGTAGAAAAGAAGGGAATTTATATTTGGTTTTTGGCCATTTTTATTTTCTTGATCGTATACACCGCTATTACAATCAGCTTAGAGTTGGGCATGATGAAATATGATTTCAGACAACATGCATTGCGAATTCTTTTCACTTATTTTCCTCAACTCATCATTACACTGACCTTTCTAATTTTGAAGTTTTTAGATAAATTAAAAGAATTAAATAAATTATTGATTGAATTTAGAAAAGAAATTACCCATGATATTCATGACGAAATTGGCTCAGAAATAACGAAGATCAGCTTGGCTTCTCACGTCCTGAGTATTAAAAATCCCATGCTTTTTGAAAAGCTTGCTTTTATTCGCAGTAAAGCTGTCGGAGCAAACAAAAAACTCAAAGATCTCATTTTTGTCATCAACCCTTCTTACGATAAGTTGTTGGATATGAGCACATATCTCAGAGAAATGGTGTCTGTTTCAGATCTGGCTGATGATCAGCTTCAAATCACTCCAAGCGCACATTTAAATGAAATTGAAATCCAACCTTCGGTAAAAAGTCACTTGATTTTCATTTTTGACGAATCAATCCAAATTATAAAATCGAGTAAAAGTACAGTGAAAGTGCAATTGATGGAAAAAGGTCTCGATCTGATTTTGATGGCCTATACTTTTGAAGACATGGATCAAGAAAAAGAAGAAGACATCATTAAAGAGTTTGAAAACATTCAAAAAAAATATAATAAACTTCACCATAGCCGACTTCAAGTCTTGAAAGACGAGCATCTTCATTTGATCATTGAAATATCTTCTTTGCAATGATGAAGTATATAAAAATAACGATTTTTATATTGATACTATGCTCTTTGTCGTGTGTATATGGACAAGAAGTGATCAATATAGATCAGCAGAAATTTGAAATTTTTATCGGAGAATCATGCAAAATCTATCGTTGTGAAAAAGGGTTGATCGTACAAAAACAAAGTGTAAATCTTGCCTTAAGTCCGGATTGCTTACATGTGATAAGGTGCAGAATTAAAAATACAGGTTTAGTCGATCGGTCATTTACGCTTTTTTTTCACAACGCGCAATTAGACACTGCAAGGTTTATTTTAAAAGGAGATGATGGGACAATTTACTCATCACCTTTTACATCATGTAATATGCCTGCCGGTCAAAGACCAACCTCGGACCGCACTTTATCTTTACCCATTGTTTTAAAAAAAGGTGTGATGTATGAATTGGATATGGAAATATATGGTAGAGAGTTTGATATTGCAATCACACCACATTTGGTCGATGTGAGTAAAGGTGTTGATTTTAAATGGACAGATGTCTTATACCAGATTTTGTTTATTTACAATATAATCGTCATGATGATCATGATCATATTGCTCATCTTGAGTAAACACTATAAAGCACCAACATGGAATATCTTCATTTTTTTAATTTATGGAGCTTCGGGATTGTGTTATTTGATCTCAACTAGTGGTTATGGCTCACTCTACCTTTGGGGTAATTTTCCTTGGTTTGAGGTGAATTCTCCAATATTTTTTGGATGTATCAGCAGCATGGCACTACTTGAATTAGGTAGGCGAGTTTTTAAGTTTCAGGCTGATTATCCAAAATTGAATGTATTATTCGTTTTTACAAGTTTACTTTATTTTTTAGTAGCCATCATTGGGTTTTGGCACTTTGATGTTCTTTGGTATCCAGGATTTTATAGGACTATGGTAGCTATACCTTATGTGTTGGCAGCTATCTGTTTGATGATGACGCTATACATATCGTTATATAAATTTTTGAATAATAAATCGTTAGAGTATTTTCTTTTGTTACTGTTTTATGGCTGTCATTTTACATTTTTTGGTTTGATCATTTTGATAGAAAATAATGTCATTACTTACGATTTCAGAAAGCATGCCTTGGTGAATTTCATTTGTTATTTGCCTCAAATTTTCATTTCGCTGCTTTTTTTGGTGCATAATTTATTTAAAGCGGTAACAGATCAGGAGCAAAAATTCGTAAAAATCAAGCAAGGTATTCTCAAGCAGTTACATGATAACATAGGAGAAAAGTTGGTAAAAATTTCGCTTTCGGCACATGTTATGCAGTTTACTCCGTCTTTGAGTGAAGATGTAAAAAGCTCATTGAATGATTTGTCAAGAAAAGCAACCAATTCTAAGAAAATGCTATCTAGTTTGATTACAGATCTTAATCCTGAACCAAAAAAAATCAGTGAATTGCAGGAAGAAATCAGACTTTTTATCATTGATTTTGCTGATGGCATTGAGTTGCAAATCACTGCTGATTTTCCTCTTCCACCTGTAGATTATTTTCTGGACGGTTATACGACAAAACAACTTTTGCGGATTGTAAAGGAGGCAATAACCAATGTTACAAAACATGCTCATGCTACGAAATTGACGGTTGGTTTGTGTCTGCTTCAAAAAAGTACCATACTTTTAACTATCAAAGATAATGGCATTGGTTTTGAATTTGGTAAGGAAAACACTTTAGGACATGGCTTAAACAGCATGAAGTTAAGGGCACAAAAAATGGGGGCTATTTTTAATTTGGAATCTCTGATTGGTCAAGGAACTTTGATATCGGTCGTTAAGGAAATATAATGCCTAGCTAACCTCTTCAGCTCTTGGGGGAAAATGAAAATAATATTTGCTTTAGCCAAAAGCCTGCATAATATTTGGCTAAAGCCCAATCTTGTACCCAATGATCTTTATCCACAGGCTAAAGCCAGTATCAAAGAAATGATTAAAACAAAAAACAATTTAAATAACCCAATCATTATCGGCATATAAATGCCTAGCCAACAGCTTCAGCTGTTGGAAATAAATGAAAAATAATATTGGCTTTAGCCAAAAGCCTGCATGATATTTGGCTAAAGCCCAATCTTGTGCCCAATGATCTTTATCCACAGGCTAAAGCCAGTGGCAAATAGATGATTAAAATAAAAAACAATTTAAATACCCCAATCATTATCGGCATATAAATGCCTAGCCAACAGCTTCAGCTGTTGGACTCGAGTTTGGCTAATTTCGAGTATAAAACAAACTAGAAAGCGAATGAATAGGATTATTTTTTGCACTTCGTTGTTTATTTTCCATCATAACGAAGTCGGAGAAATTGATTTTGATTGAATCTGTCCATTTGATAGCC
>JAKQLF010000343.1 GCA_029567325.1 Bacteroidota bacterium
TGCCAAAGGAATATCAGCTGCTCTGGTTTCACGGATTGGTTTTCCATTATCCCAAGTCTCTGCTCTGGCTAAGGTTTCCAGATTGGCTTCAATGACATCTGCAATTTTGAGCAGTAAATTACTTCTAAAGGTAGGCGAAGAATTATTCCATGCAGGAGCTGCTTTCCAAGCTGCATCGAGCGCCAGTTCTATGTCTTCCGCAGAAGATCTTGCCACTTTGGTAAAACTATTGCCGTCCACAGGGGATAGATTTTCAAAATATTGCCCCAGCACTGGAGCCACCCATTCACCACCAATATAGTTGTTGTATTGTGACTTAAAACTTGGCTTTTCAACAGCTTGATTTGTTGACGATAAGATTTCACTCATTTCTAATGTATTTTAGTTTTAACGATATTCCGAATGTCTATACAATTACCATATTTTCATTCTGGATTGAATTTCAACACAAAACTATGTACTGCCAATTTTGCAGGAGTGACCATTTCTACCAAAACGTTGCACAATCCTTGCAATCCTATTTGAAGTCATTTCTACTTTCCATTAAAAAAGATATATTTACAAAAGCGATGAAATAATATGCTGTCAATTTTAGTTTTTAACACATAAGTATTTGAATTTTGGAGCAACTTAAAATATCTGAAGGCTTTTATAATGAGCGTAAACTTCAAAATCTGGTAGAGAATCAAACCTCTATTCATTTGGAGCAAGCGACTATGCATATTTTTGAAACGCACTCAAAAGCTGAGCAGGTTTTATTGAAATTTGATGAACCAATTTTGGCAAGTATGCTGACTGGGAGAAAAGTGATGCACTTGAAGAATGAAAATAATTTTGATTTTCTGCCCGGTGAATCTTTGATCTTACCTCCTAAAGAATTGATGTGTATTGATTTTCCTGAGGCTAGTATGAAAACACCTACCAAATGTTTGGCCATGGGAATCAATGAAAATTTCATATTACAGACCATTCAGAGAATGAATGAGGATATGGCAAAATCCAATGAAGAATGGACATTTACAGATTATAATTTTCATTTTACCAACGACCAGGGAATTTTCCAAATTTTACAAAGATTGCTATTTCTATTTACAGAAAACCATCCTTCCAAAGACCTATTTGTGGGTATGATGCTCAAAGAATTAATCATCAGAATATTACAAACTGAAAACCTGAATAAACACACCAATCAAATTGATTTGGTGACATCCAATCGTTTGACTTTCATCATTCAGTATATAAACGAACACCTTTCAGAAAATTTATCTATTGAAAAACTCGCAAACAAAGCTTACATGAGCGAATCAAATTTTCACAGGGTTTTCAAAAACGAAATAGGGATGAGTCCTATTGATTATATAAACACAGAACGTATTCAATTGGCGTCCAGACTATTGCGGGACCCAAAAAGAAAAATCAAAGATGTTTATTCAGAATGTGGATTTGAAAGTAGGTCGTATTTCAACAGGTTATTTAAAAGGATGATCAAAACTTCTCCTGGAGAGTTTCAGGTAAATAACTAATCAATAAATAAGCTTAAAAAATTTATTGTTTGCCCTCGGTTTTTTGTCATATCAAACCAATTTTAAACATAGGCGTTACCCTTTCGAAAGCATCATTCCTAGAATTTGGGATGGATTTAATTCAAATAAATTAAAAAACAATGAATAACATTTTCAGAGGATTAATTGCCGGATATGGCGCAAAGAAATTGGGTGGTGGATGTTTTGGAACAATTTTGGTTTTTGTGGTGATCTGGATTGCTTTGGGTTCTTGTTGATTTGATGATCTTCGTGTAATTCATTAACTGCTTTTCCAACCATATCTGGTCATAGATCAATCCTCACTTATAAAGAATTACCTAGCTCTGCTGATTTAATTGTGATTGAATTTGTATCTTTCAATTAGGTTTATCATAATAACTATTTCACAAACCTTTCTTTGAATGCAAAAGATCATGAGTTGGCACCGGTTTTTGGGTATAGTAATGTTACTATTCTGTTTATGTGTAATTGATGGATGTGCACCCAAACCTCCAAAAGAGACTGGAACTTTCCTAAAAACAGATTTAGTCGAATTGATAAAATTGGATACCAGCTTTCATTTGGATATTAAATATGCCACAAGTGATAATCTGGCAGGCATTCCCGTGTACAAAGAGGCGAGGGCATTTTTACAAAGGCCCGCAGCAGAATCATTGGTGAAAGTTAGCAACTCTTTGAAACCCTTGGGTTACGGCCTATTAATTTTTGATGGCTACCGACCTTGGAGCGTCACTAACCTATTCTGGGACGTAACCAGTGATGAAAACAAAAAATTTGTAGCTGATCCAAAAAATGGTTCTAGACACAATAGAGGTTGTGCTGTTGACCTCAGTCTTTATGAATTGAGTTCTGGAAAAGTAGTCGAAATGACTGGTAGTTATGATGAAATGAGTGAACGATCTTATCCCAACTACACTGGAGGAACTCCAAAACAGCGTGAAATGAGAGATCTACTGAGGAGTAAAATGGAAGCTCATGGATTTACTGTCTATGAATTTGAATGGTGGCATTTTGACTATAATGATTGGAAGTCTTATAAAATCGAAAATGTGCCTTTTTCAAAAATCAAATAGATGTCACAATTTCGATTCCTGGATATCTTATCGGGATCAAAAAAAGCTGGCAGCTCGTGGCCTGAGGTTAGGACACATCTTTTTTTCTAAATATGTTGTACCCTATCATTATGCCATCAAATTTATCCAA
>JAKQLF010000346.1 GCA_029567325.1 Bacteroidota bacterium
ATTTTACTACAAATGATACGGCTGCATTTTTAGTTGAAGGTTTTGATAGCCCTCCATTGGTACAAATGACCTATAATAAACCATATTATGGACCATATGCAGAATCGTTTGGGTTTACCAAAGAAATGGATATGTTTGCTTATATGATCAATACCAACAAGGTAAATCAAAAAGCACTCAACTTAGCTGATAGATTGGAGGAAAGGCTCCAAACAAAAGGGATTACACTCAGAAACGTAAAGAAAAAAGACTGGGCTGCGGAAGTAAACAGGATCAGAGAAATTTATAAAAGTGCTTGGGAAAAAAATTGGGGATTTGTACCCCCTACCAACGATGAGTTTGATTTTCTAGCCGAAGGTTTGAAATTAGTTGTGGATGAAAGATATGCTTACATCGCAGAAAAAGAAGGAAAGTGTATAGGCTTTGCGGTAGGCTTGCCCAATATCAATGAAATCATGATCAAGTCCAATAAAGGTAGGTTGTTACCTTTTACAATCTTCAACCTATTATTGAATAAATCTAAAACTAAATACGTAAGGATCATTTTACTTGGAGTTTTGGAACAACACAGGAAACTTGGTATTGAAGCAGTGTTCTATTCCAAGTTCATTGCAGCAGCAAAAGCAAACGGACTAATTGGTGGTGAGGCAAGTTGGATATTAGAATCCAATAAGGACATGTGCCTAGCTGCAGAAAATTTGCACGGTGAAAAATATAAGACTTACCGTATATATACAAAATCAATTAGTTAATCACATTCGGAATGGAAAAAAAGCGGGTTTTTTTGACGGGAGCTACCGGTTTTGTAGGTGGTTTTATCGTCGAAGAATTAATAAACGCAGGCTTCGAAGTTTTTATATCTGCCAGAAAGTCAAGTAGTTTCGAATTTCTGGATACCCAAAAAATCACTATTTTATATGTAGATCTTGCAGACCCCAAAGCAATTTCCCAGCTATTAAAGGAAAACAACATTCATTATGTTATCAATAATGCTGGATTAACAAGGCATGCCGATGAGCAACAGCTAAACTTAGTGAATGCGCTTTACACCAAAAATATCGCACAGGCCATTTTGGAAAGTCAGATTCCCATTCAAAAAATGGTGCACATCAGCAGCTTAGCAGCTTATGGTCCAGCAGATTTTACCCAGAGTGGCATTGTACAATCAAACTCTGAGCCCAATCCTGTCACCGCTTACGGTAGATCAAAATTATTGGGAGAGCAGTGGCTTTCTGATTTTGATATACCTAAAGTGATTTTGCGACCAACAGCAGTTTATGGTCCGAGGGAAAGAGATTTATTATCCGTTTTTAAAATGATCAGTAATCGATTGGAAGTCAATATAGGAATTGATCAAAAATTGTCCTTCATTTACGTAAAAGATCTTGCCAACATCATTGTACAAACGTTGATGAGTCCAATGAGCAACCTGGATTATTTCGTATCAGATGGTTTTGTTTACAGCAACAATGAGCTCAACAATTTGATTAAAAACGCAATTGACAAAAAGACCTTAAAAATAAATTTACCACTTTTTGTAGTAAAACCTTTGAGTAGTTTATCAGAGCAAATTGGAAGATTATTTGGTAACTATCCGGTTTTCAACAAAGATAAATACAATGAAATAACTGCTCAATCTTGGATTTGTGACAGTGCTCCATTGCTGAGTGACCTCAATTATAAAATAGCATATCCACTGAACATAGGCATACAGGAGACGGTTGAGTGGTACAAGAAAGCTGGTTGGATTTCTTGATTATTAAACAATTTTGTCTATCAACACTTTTGATCACATACTTTGAAATATAACAAGTAATAATTTGCAAATTATAGTCGAATAATATCCCTACAAATAACGATTATAGAAAAAATCGGCTACTTTTGCGGCACATTTAGTTTAAATTTATATTAATTATTTTTTATGGCAGATAAAATGAAGGTTGAAAAAGCCAAAGGAAAGCTTGGAATTTTACTTCCAGGTATGGGAGCTGTTGCTACCACAATCATTGCTGGGGTTCATGCAGTAAATAAAGGCATTGCTGAACCAATTGGTGCTCTTACTCAGATGGGTAGAATGAGAATTGGCAAAAGAACGACTAATAACCAACCACTTATCAAAGATGTTGTGCCACTTCATCCGTTAAAAGATGTTGTCTTTGGAGGATGGGATGTATATGAAGACAATGTCTACGAAGCTGCAACAAAAGCAGGTGTACTAGAAGCAGACCTTCTCAAAAAATTAAAACCTGCATTGGAGAAAATTGTACCAATGAAAGCGGTTTTTGATAAAGAATATGTAAAAAGATTGGACGGAAAACACATCAAAAAAGGCAAAACCAAAATGGAACTTGCTGAAAAATTGATGAAAGATATTGCCGATTTCAAAAAAGCAAACAATTGTGACCGTTTGGTAATGGTTTGGTGTGGATCTACGGAGATCTTCATGAAGGAAACAGAAGTGCATAAAACACTTGCCAATTTTGAAAAAGGTTTGAAAGAAAATAGCTACGATATCCCGCCTAGCATGATTTATACCTATGCTGCATTGAAAATGGGAATTCCATACGCAAACGGAGCACCGAATCTTTCTTGCGATGTACCTGCAATGGTAGAATTGGCAAAATTGACCGGAACTCCAATAGCTGGAAAAGACTTCAAAACTGGTCAAACTTTGATGAAAACCATTATCGCTCCAGGATTGAGAGCAAGAGCTCTAGGCATTGATGGCTGGTTTAGTACAAACATTCTAGGTAACAGAGACGGTGCCGTACTTGATGATCCAGATAACTTCAAAACAAAAGAAGTATCTAAATTGAGTGTATTGGAAGAATCTCTTGAGCCAGAATTATTCCCAGCTCTTTATGGTGATCTTTACCACAAAGTAAGAATCAACTATTATCCGCCAAGAGGAGATAACAAAGAAAGTTGGGACAACATCGACATCAGAGGATGGCTCAATTATCCGATGCAAATAAAGATAAATTTCCTTTGTAGGGATTCTATTTTGGCAGCTCCAGTTGCATTGGACTTGGCTTTGTTTTTGGATTTAGCAAAGAGAAGTGGCATGAGTGGTATCCAGGAATGGTTGTCATTCTACCTTAAATCTCCTCAAGCTCCAAAAGGCCTCCACCCTATCCATGACATTTTCAAACAATTGAATAAATTGGAAAATACTTTGAGATACATGGTTGGTGAAGAATTGATTACCTATTTGGGTCAAGACTACGAAGTTTAGTATATTAAAGCAAATTATAATTTGGCAAAGAGAGGGATTGCATTAGTTTTGCAATCCCTCTCTTTCATTTTAGGGGGAACTTTCACTTTAGTTTTTATTAATTTATGGAAAAGCTTGCTAAATTTTTGGGTACTAGCTTTGGGGTAGGTCTTATCCCTGGGGCTCCAGGTACATATGGCGCTTTGGTGGCTTTACCTTTTATTTGGGGCTTCCATCATTTTTCAAGTTCCTGGGTAACTTACAATTATATTTTAATCGCAAGCATCGCTCTGACTTATTTTGTTGGCGTTTGGGCTTGTGGCAAAGTCGTGCCAACATGGGGACATGACCCATCAAAAATTGTTATTGATGAAACGTGTGGCATGTTTATCACCATGCTGGCCATTGAATTCAACTTTCTTCATTTGGTTATAGGCTTTATATTGTTTAGAGTGTTTGACATTTTGAAACCCTTTGGCATTAGAAAAATAGACCAGATCACATCGACCAATCACACAGTGATGCTGGATGATGTACTGGCTGGAATTTATGCCAATGTTGTGCTCCAAGTATTGATAAAATTATTGAGTTTTGCTTCGTAAAATATTAGCCATACCATTAGTAGCCAAATTGCGAAAAAGCACATTTGTAAGGGCAGTTCTTGTCAGTATCGTGGCAACATGGACCGATTATATTGTTTCATTATCTTTACACCATGCGATGAAGGTGGATGAAGTGATTTCTACTTCTCTGGGATCCTTTTGTGGGGCCGTTGTTAGTTTTTATTTCAACAGACTTTGGGCATTCAAATCCAAGGATGGTAAACTTACCGAACAAGCAATCAAATATCTTTTAGTACTTGGCTTAAGTGTATTGCTAAATTCTTTGGGAGTATATTTATTGATTCAAACGACAAATTTGCCCTTTATAGCAGAAAGAGTAATTGTCACCATAGTTGTAGGACTTCTGGTCAACTATCAACTTTTCAAGAGATTTGTATTTAAATAAAAATGTCAAAAAAATACATCAGATTTATAGTAAATCCCTTTTCTGGTACCTCCAAAAAAGGAGATTTTGAAACGGTAGTCAAAAATGCCATTGACCACAACTTATTCAATTATGATGTATATTATACAGAATACCCCATGCATGCCAATATCTTAGCTACAGAAGCAAAAGAAGAGGATGTAGATATAGTTGCCAGCGTGGGCGGAGATGGCACTGTCAATGAGATTGCAGCGGCACTTGTAAATACAGAAATACCACTTGCAATAATTCCAGGTGGTAGTGGAAATGGTTTTGGTACCTACATTGGCATGCCACGAAATCATGCTAAAGCAATCAAAATGTTGTCCAATACTTATGAAAAGAGCATAGACACATGCAAATGTAATGGGGAATTTTTCATCAATCTTTCTGGAGTTGGTTTTGATGCAGAGATTGCTTATCGCACTAAGTCAAATAAAATGAGGGGTTTTTTAGGTTACTTTTTGACGACCGTCAAGTCTTCATTGAATTATCGTCCCCTTGAAGCCATCATCAAAACAGACAATGAAGTGATCGAAGGCGCTTATGCAGCAATCATTGTTGCTAACGCAAAGATGTATGGGTATGATTTTGCAATCGCACCGGATGCAAAATTTGACGATGGCTTGTTAGAATTGGTTTTGGTGCGAGATGCCCCGGTGTATAGTTATTTTCTACAGGCACCAAAATATTTCCAAGGTAAGATCAATGAGACAGGTATCATCAAATCCTTTAAAACCGCAAGCTTGAATATAAAGGCTAAAGGTCGGCAACATTATCACATTGATGGTGAAGGAAAGTTTGGTACAGATGAATTTGGCTATGAAATATTACCCAAATCAATGAAAATTTTGGTCGCAAATGGCACTATCTTGTAAAAAGAACAATATCTCTTCAAAAAATCGTTAAAAACTGTAACATATATAAACTACCATCGTCAAAGAATAGAGAATATGCAAAACGAAAATATCATACGCGAAGTAATGAAGTATAAAGACAAATTATACAGATTTGCTTTGAAAATGTTGGGTAATGAATTTGATGCAGAAGATGTTGTGCAAGAAGTCATGGTGAAAGTTTGGCAGAAAAGTGATCAGTTGGAATTGATTGACAATAAACAGGCATGGTGTATGACTGTTACTAGAAATCTTTCTATCGACAAGATCAGAGGTAGAAAATCAACAAATGCAAGTGCCATTGAAGATTATCATTACCTTACAGACACCAAACCAACACCCGATATTCAAACTGAGGATAAGGAAAGTCTTTCAATAGTGATGAAAACATTGAATAGCCTGCCTGATAATCAGAAAGAAATCATACACTTGAGAGACATTGAAGGTTATACATATAAAGAAATAGCGGAAATAACGGGCTATTCTGAAGAGCAAGTAAAGGTCAACCTTTTTAGAGCTCGACAAAAGTTGAAACACGAATTAAGAAATTTTACTTATTAATATATAAAATAAACATAAATGAACACTGAATATATAAAGAGCTTACTTGATAAATATTTTGAAGCTCAGACAACCATAGAAGAAGAAAAAGAGTTGAGCAATTATTTCAACAGTGGGTCAGCTATTGATCCAAGGTTTAATCAAGTTGCTGTACTTTTTAAAGTTTTCAAAGCTGAATCAGAAATCAAATCTCAAGCAGATTTTGTTGCACCAACGATTGTTCGCAATGTCGAGGTGAAGAAAGAAGCAAAGGTTTTCACTTTACAAAGATATTTGAAAATTGCTGCAGCTGTTTTGGTATTAGCACTTTCAAGTTTTTTGGTTGTGAAATATACTTTGAATAATACAGTTGAAGAAACTCCCAAAATTGAGGTTGCAAATTACATTGAAGTGACGGATCCCGATGAAGCTATGGCTTATACTGAAGATGCGTTAAAGATACTTGCCAAAGTATTCAACACTAGCCAGACAGGTGTAGATGCAGGCATGAAGGTCATAGACGAGACGCCTGTAATCGGCAGTCGACAATAACATTTTAGAAAACAATATTTCACTTAATAAACTAAATTTTAAAGTAATGAGAATAATTACTTCCTTTTTGCTTGCTCTATTTTTTACAGCAACTGCCAGCGCTCAGGTAGATGCAATTGATAAATTTTTTAACCAATACCAGGAAAACAAAGACTTTACCGTTGTTTACGTTAGTCCTAAAATGTTTCAAATGGTCTCTAAAGCTACCAATGAGGTAGAAGACAAAGAACTGAAGGCTTTGATAGCTGGAATCAAAGGGTTGAAAATTCTAACCACCAAAGTTGAGTCTGCGAAATATTATGCAGAAGCAATCAAAAAATTACCTGTGAATGAGTATGAAACACTCATCACAGTGAGAGACAAAGGTCAAAATGTAAAATTCCTTACCAAAGGTACGGGTGATATCGTGAATGAGTTGCTCCTACTCGTAGGTGGTGGAGAAGATTTCGTTCTGATGAGTTTTGTAGGAAACCTGGATCTCAACAACATTGCGAAACTGGCTAAGAAAATCAATATCGATGGTGCAGAGCATCTCGAGAAAATTGGAAAACAATAATTGATCGTAGGGGCTTATCTTTTGGGTAAGCCCTTTATTTTTTATCTCTTCCTTGCAATTTAATTATCATGAAAAATACTTTTTACTTGTTGGCTATCATTGCCACTTTCATATTTTCTTCCTGCAATCGCAATCCAATTAATAAAATTTTTGATACCGCCAAAAAAGAAGATAATGTCATCGCAGTATCACTGCCAGGTTGGATGATCAAAAAAGGTGTGAGCATGGCAATGAAGAATGACACAGTTGTGAATGATGTCAATACTTTAAATACCATCGCAGGTGCTATCAAAAAAGTAAGAGTATTGGTGAAGTCACATAGTTCTGAAGCATTCACTGCCAATATGAATAAACAAGTAGACAATTTATCTTCCAAAAACTTCGATACTTATGCATTCATAAAGAGTGATGAAAATAAAGTCACTGTTTATGGCAAAGAAGATAAAGATAAATTGAAAGATCTTTTTTTCTATGTGAATGGTGATGAAAACATGGCCATCTTACATCTGAAAACTGACATCAGTATTGCTGAATTTCAGAAATTAAATCTTTCCTTCAATAAGGATAAACAAAAGAATAACTAGACAATTCAAAAAATCATAAAAATGAAATCATTTCGAATCACCATAATTTTCCTTTTTATAATTGCTTTTACAGCTAACATTTTTGCGCAAACGAAGATCGAAAGTGTATTGAGAAAGTACAAAAACGATGATCATGTCATGGCACTTATGTATAGCGGAGACAAACTGCAAAGTTATATAAAACAGAACAAGTCTATTAAAAGCAAATTGAGCTTTGTGGATATTGTGGTCTTCAAGGAAAATTCTGATATTTCTAAAAAGGATAAGTCCAAACTAACCGAACTACTTCAGAAAGATGGATTTGAGATGTTGGTCAATGTAAAAAGTCCAGAAGGAAGAGCCGTGGTCCAAGGCATTGGTGATTTGAATACGCTAAAAAAAGTATATGTTCAAGCTCAAGCTGAAGGTATGTCTGTCTATGCAATTCTTGAAGGGGATGTAATTTTGAGCGAAATCGCTGCCATTGCCTCAACCGTGGATATAAAAGAACTCAATGCCTTAAAGATGATCAAATAGTTTGTTTCGGGGCAAATTGCGATAGTTTTGATCTCGTATCCTTCTAGAACTAGTTGCTTTTTTGAGAAAGTTTTTCTCATTTTTGTCTATAAAGAAATCTATTTTCAAACCTATATGATAAAATTTCAGATATGTAGTATCTTTGTAATGAATTTATACCATTCTTTTTTGAATATGAATTTTCTGAATGTGAAAATCAACTGATTCTTGAATGCTGAGTGGTGGCGATTTCAAAAAGAAATTATATGATGGAAACGAAAGATACCACCTTGCCCAATCAAATTAAGAATCAAGACGCATTGTTCAACAACCTCTTGACTACATTGATTGATCATTTTTTAAAAGGGATTAATACTTGTGTGGTTAGTTCGGTTGAATCTAAGGCTGCAATTGCCTCATTATTAGGCGATCATGGCTTTAAAATTATTTCCAATTCCACGATTTTAAAGAAGGAAGAACTGGCTTCAAATTTTCTCAGTTTGGCTTTGGAAAGATATGATACCTTAATGCTCATAGAAAAATTTCAGAGATATCTCAAAGCCCTGAATGATCAAAAAGTAAATGGCGTATCTTTTGTCAAGTTACTGCGTTCTAAAACCTATACTTTACCTTTTCCCCTGAGTTTTTCAATTACCAATCAATTCACCTTTCTACCTAATGAGTTTTCAAAAATAAAGGAGGCTATTGAGACCGGTGTAAGTCTTTACAGTGAAGAATTTGACTCAATTTCTAAAAATGGGTTGAAAAACTTGAAGTTTAAAGAAGCATCCGAAATTGAAGATGTGCTTTCAGAATACAGATCTGATTTGGATCGGTTGAAAGATTTACACGCTAGATACAGCCGAGCATTCAATAGTGAAAAAGTACTTAGTTTAGAAAAAATTAAGTCCTCAGAATCTACAATCAGAAAGGTAAAAGAGGACTTGGAGAAATTGTTATTTGTTTACAAATTGACTTACGGTGAAAAAGACGCTCCAAAACCTGGTTTGTTATCATTGAGCAAACACGCAAAAGAGTCATATGAATCATGGAAATCTTTAATTGACCAAGCAGATACCATTATCAAAAGCACTTCAATTAATGACTCAGAGACATCGCTTCAGATACAAATAGCAAAAATTGCAGATATAGAAAGTGCAATTATTCAATTAGATGGACAATTGAGCAATTGGTGGAAAATGCATCAAAGGCAAACTGATGATCGCATAAAGAGGATCAATCACATCAATTTGCATGCTCATGTTTTTACTGATTTATATGCTGAATTGAATGATATCCTCAGGACGATGACTTCGAAATCTATTTACGCCAAGGACTTGGAATGTAATGCTCGCAGTAGCATCAAACAATTGGAATACTTGGACGAGACGATCTTGAATTTGTCTAGTGAAATGAGCGATTTATTACGGATTCCCTTGTATTTTAAGTGGAAAAACTTTTTGGAACAACAAGACCATCTTACCAACCAAATTTTTAAAGATCTTACGGTTATCCCAAAAGCTGAATGGGTAAATTGTTTCACAACCAATTACATTAATACCTATTGTGAGCAACAAATTCACAGCATTCCTTTATTTGTAGAAGAAGACGCCAATCTCCTCAAATCAAAGTTTACCAGTTTCCTGGAAAATTTAAAACCACTTTTGAATTGTTTTTATGAAAAAGAATTGGCAAGAGTCAGTGAAGTCTTAAGTTTAGTTGATAAGAAATTGTCCAAACAAACTGAAACAGGACTTCCAATGAAAGATGCGTCTATGCATCTCAACGAATTGAATTTCCCGATCGTTTTGGTCGACGTAAATGAAGTGAATCTTATTGAAACATGCAAAAAATCAGGATTTGCCATTTATCATACAGATACAGAGCTTTTAAATGAAAGTTTATACATCCAAAAACCAAACGCTAAACTTAGTGAAACACCAGTAACAGAGCAAATCACCATCGCAAAAGCATTGTCCAAAGGCCTTTTGTCAATTACCAGAAATATTAAAATTTATCAACTGCAGTTTGCAAATATTATTTGTGCAGATGATGGTTATATACCTTCCTTGTTGATAGAAGAGTTTAAGAAATATGGCATTAAGGAATTTTCGATGGGAAATTATGGAGAGGATCATCTCATAGAAAGTATCATTATGACAGATAGGCCTCAATACATGATCCTCAGGGACGGATTGGTAGATGCTGGTAATGATAAAAACATTGGACAACAACTCAATACTGTGCATGCTTTTGAAGTTGCTGGCTACAAGGCCATTAATATCTGGACATCCAAGATGAAAGAAGATGCTTTTAAAATCAGAAGTTATTTGTCGACTCAGCTTTTACCATCAAAGTAGTTGTCTCAAAAGTCAATTGGGTAATGAAATCTTACCCATCTTTAATTGCGTTGGTTGGAATGGATAAGTAGTTGGAGTTTTTGCAAAGTTTTCATTTGCCAAATAAGCAAATAATACAGCCTCCTTGGCACTACCACTAATACCTAATTGATCAAACTGCTCAATTTTTATACCATCATTTAGATAAGTCGAGAGCAAATGCAATAAATATTTATTGTTGCTCCCTCCCCCACTGACGTAAATAGTCAGATCTGAAACAGCTAGCAGGTTGATGGCGCTGGCTATGGTTTTTGCCGTGAAATGAGTAGCGGTACAAATTTGATCTTCGGCTGGAATTTGGTCGAGCGTAAGAATTGCTTGTTCAAACCATGCCAAATTAAATGCTTCTTGGCCGGTGGTTTTAGGATTGGCTATTGCTAAATAAGGGTGTTGTTCTAAGCGTGTCAATAAATCAACATTGAGCCTTCCCTTTTCTGCAATTTTTCCTTCATTGTCAAAATTCAGCTGGAAATATTTTCTGCAAAGTTCATCTATAATTGTATTACCAGGCCCAACATCTGTCGCCCAACAAGCTTGAGATTTATCCTTGGAAATAAAGGTGAAATTGGATATTCCTCCTATGTTGAGCAGTGCTCTATTTTCGACTTCGGAAGCATAAAGTATATAATCGCCATATAAAGCCAAAGGAGCTCCTTCCCCACCCTTTGCTACGTGTTTTTGCCTCAGATCATGGACGGTAATAATGCCAGTGATTGCAGCAATATGATCACCATCGCCAATTTGCAGGGTGGCATTGGGCCTATCTAAGTATTTATGAAAGGACTTGGGTGCATGAAAAATCGTCTGACCGTGACTCGAAATTAGATCTACATCCGCTGTTGGGAAATCAATTTGGTTGAGAAAATCAAGGATGGCTGACGCTGTAAATATTGCAAATTCAGTATTTAACAAGGTCAATTCTAGTAAATCAACATTTCTCTTTCCCAAAAAATTCAAAATCTGTTGCCGTAAATTCTGAGGAAATTCAACGGATCTAAAATGCAACAATTTGAATTGCGTTTCCAATCCAAAACCAGAAAATTTACACAAAGCCATGTCTAAGCCATCAACGGAAGTTCCAGACATGAGTCCTATGATTATTCTGGATTCTTTTTGAGCTATACCGTAAAGTTTTTCGATATCATTCATTGTTTGCCATTTCCGATTGAATGTGAGAAAGGATGAGATCAGGGTGATGTCTGGTGTTTTCTATAAATAGTTTGTTGGTATCCATTCCACTGTTGAGTACGCCGGCTACATACATGCCCTTTACCTTTGTTTCTAAAGTTTCTTCATCGCAAATGGGCACTTTTTTGTCATCATCGCTAAATGTCAAACCAAAGTTTGCAAGCAATGGGTAATCTGGCAGATAACCGGTCATAGCCAGTACATAATCATTTGGGAGCGCAATAATTCCATCTGGCGTTTTTATCAGCACCACATCTTCTTTAATTTCTATAACTTCACTATTGAAATGTGCAACAATTGAACCCTCTTTGATTCTGTTTTCAACATTGGGTAAAATCCAATACTTTACATTTTGGTACAATTGACTGTCTTTAACGACCATCGTAACTTCGGCCCCCTTACTCCAGGTTTCCAAAGCTACATCACATGCACTATTGGCGCCCCCTATAATGACTATTTTTTGTCCTATATATGGATGTGCTTCATCGTAATAATGTTTGACTTTTGGTAAATCCTCACCTGGTATATTTAATAGCTTTGGAGTATCATAAAAACCAGTACATACGATTACTTTTTTAGCAAAGTAGGTTTCTTTACCTGTTTCTATGTGGAAAATTTTATCCTTATTTTCAATTGCCTTTACCCTACATCGGAAAACTATGTTCAATTTGTAGTAAGCAACAAGTCTTCTGTAATATTCAAGAGCCTCTGAGCGTGTTGGTTTATCATTATTGGAAATGAATGGAATTTCTCCAATTTCCAGTTTTAGAGAGGTAGAAAAAAAGGTCATATTGGCTGGGAAGTTAAAAACCGAATTGACCAATACCCCCTTCTCAAGAATAATGGTATCTAATTTTCTTTTTTTAGCTTCAATGGCGCAATTTATACCTGTAGGGCCCCCTCCAATGATGGCAATGTCGTGCACTTTTTGCATATTCTCTTTCTTCTTACCTTACAAAACTAATCTTAAGATTTCACAAGATGAATCGACACGTCAATTATTATGAAAATATGACAAATTATTGCTTTAGAAGCCTGCTGAGGAGCACTATTTACATGCCAATTCTATATTGGTTCATAGAAATAAAATGATAGACGACCAAACTACATTAATTACAATGGAAAACCTTGAATTGTTTGATTGCAAATAATTCAACAATAAGCTACCCGAATACGAGTTACCAAAAAGAAGAATGAAAATTTAAATGAATAAGAAGGACTAATCAGTATGACTAATCCTCATCATCTTCACCGCCATCATCAGCTGCATCGTCAAAGCCATCTTCAAAATCGTCTGCAGAATCGTCTACCATATCGATGTCATCATCAAACTCTACAGTAGTTTCCTCTCCGAAATTGTCGAGATCTTTTAGGATTTCATCCAATTCATCGTCATCATCATCGTCTGCAATTTTTTTAGGAGATTTTGCAGGTGTTGCTGTTGGTTTTTTGATGACCTTGGTAATGATAACAGGTTTGCGAGGGCCAACCTCTCTTTTCTTTTTTGGTTCTTCATCTTCGTCCTCACTATCCAAAGTACGAGTACTGGTATTTGGTGTTGGATTCAAAGGCGTTTCACCTACCTGCTTAGCAATAACAGATTTTGTTGTTGTTGGAACCGCCAATAATCTACGTTTTTCGATCATTGTGCCAGTGATTACGCATATACCATACGTTTTATTCCTGATCCTGATCAAAGCATTTTGTAGATCCTGGATATAGGTCCGCTGCCTTGTGGCCATATTATTGAGTAATTCCACCTCTGTTTGAGAAGATGAAAAATCAGAAAGATCTTTGGTGAAATCTCCTGTTGAGTTTTCAGTGATTTCCTTTATTTGCTCAATAAGATTTTCGTACTGACTTTTGGCCTTTTCTAGTTTGCCCTCAATCAGAACTCTGAACTCTTCTAGTTCACTATCCGAATATCTTGTTATACTTGTTGACATTAGTAAGTTGATTTACTGGTTATATTTCAAATCGCAGTCCATAACGCTAAACTTTGTCTAAAAGTTTTGGCTTGCACCATAATTTCTCGCAAATCTAAAGATTGAATTCAAAAACAATAATAATTGGACTATTATATTTTAATTTTTTATCATTTGTTGATCAAATACCCTCGATATTGAGTCATTATTGTTAAAAATACCCTACATAATTGAATGGGGTTATTTGAAGTAATTCCATTTTGGTTGATTCACTAACTGGTAGTCCGTTTATAAATGACTTGATATCACCTTCTGTAATTTTGGCTTTTCCTCGGGTGAGATCTTTCAAAGCCTCATAAGGTTTGTCAAAATTTTCTCTCCTCAAAACATTCTGAATAGCTTCGGCAACCACAGCCCAGTTTTCATCCAGGTCAGCGGCTAATTTTTCTGTATTGATCAATAATTTTCCCAGTCCTTTTGAAATAGATTGAAGAGAAATCAATGTATGTGCAAATGGAACGCCGATATTTCTCAACACAGTACTGTCTGTAAGGTCTCGTTGCAACCTTGAAATCGGAAGTTTATTGGCTAAATGATCAAAAATGGTATTTGCTATGCCCAAATTACCTTCAGCGTTTTCAAAATCGATGGGGTTGACTTTGTGAGGCATTGCACTTGAACCCACTTCGTTTTTTACAATCTTCTGTTTGAAATAATCCATCGAGATGTATGTCCATATATCTCTTGTAAAATCTATAAGAATCGTGTTGATTCTCATGGTATTATGGCACAAAGCTGCAAGCTGATCATAATGTTCTATTTGAGTAGTTTTTTGCGATCGAGTCAAGCCAAGGCTGCTCACAAAATCATTGGCAAATTTTATCCAGTCAATTTCTGGAAAGGTTGTTTTGTGTGCATTTAAGTTTCCGGTCGCTCCGCCAAATTTAGCATTGTGAGAAATACCTTTTAATGCATGTAGTTGCGTGGTTATTCTTTCTATAAAGACCTCAAACTCTTTTCCTAATGTTGTTGGTGAAGCTGGTTGACCATGCGTTCTTGCCAACATTGGTATGCCATTGTATTCATTGGCTTTATGAGTCAATTCTTCGAGTACTGCTTCAAAGGTGGGAATCAAAATTGCTGTAAGCGCATCTTTGATCATCAATGGAAATGCAGTATTGTTGATGTCCTGAGAAGTAAGCCCAAAGTGGATGAACTCTTTGTAATCTTGGAGATCCAATAGGTCAAACTTTTCTTTGAGATAATATTCTACCGCCTTGACATCGTGATTGGTAACTTTCTCGATGTCTTTAATCTTTTGAGCTTCGGTCTCATCAAAAGCATCCATGATTGTGTCCAAGCTTTTTAAGACCGCGGGATTTATACCATTGAGTTGTGATAAACCTAAGTTTGTCAATGATTTGAAGTACTCTATTTCAACAAAAACTCTATACTTAATCAATGCAAATTCGGAAAAGTATTCTCCGAGTGTATATGTTTTATTTTGATATCTACCGTCAATGGGTGAAACAGCTTTCAGCATCCTATAAATTTTCTTTTTGTTTAGCTAAATTTCTTTGTTCAATCTTTCTCTTTATATAAAAATAGGTTTCGATTTGTGACCTTACTGCCAAATCTGCTCCTGTACGCACATAATCATTGGTGTTTTGTTGACTGATGATTCTAGCCTTGATATTATCATTGAATTGAATGTTGATGATGGTCTTTACCGTGTTTTTGATTTTCTCATCATAAAGGGGTACCAGCGTTTCTATTCTGTGGTGTAAATTTCTTTCCATCCAATCGGCCGATGAAAAGAAAATATCTTCTTTACCGTCGTTGTGGAAGCAATAAATTCTGGCGTGTTCCAAAAATCGATCTACGATGGATATAGCCTGAATATTTTCACTCACATTTTTGATTCCGGGTATGATGCAACAGACACCTCTGATGATGAGTTTTACTTCAACACCTACTTGACTTGCATCGTAAAGGAGATTGATCATTTCTTCATCTTGCAAACTATTCATCTTTAAGGTCATGGAAGCATATCTTCCTTCTTTGGCAATTTCTATTTCCTTTTTGACCAATCCCATGAATTTTTCTTTGAGATTAAACATCCCAACGCCCAAGTGTTTGAACGGCTTCGTAGGTAATTGTTTGGTTTCTAGGTACGAAAAAATTCTTGTAGCCTCAGATGTAATATCTGGATTTGCAGTAAACAGACCAATGTCGCTATAAACCTTGGCTGTTCCCTCGTGAAAATTTCCAGTACTTAAATAGGCATAGATTTTTGGTTTGCCTTGCTCAATACGCCTGACTATGGCAACTTTGGAATGCACTTTTAAACCCGGCATAGAATAAAAAACACTTACTCCTGCAGCCTCTAGCTCTTCTCCCCACTTCAAGTTTGCTTCTTCGTCAAATCGAGCCTTTACTTCAATAAATGCTGATACTTGCTTGCCGTTGACAACCGCCTTTTTTAAAGCGTCCATGATCCGACTCTTTTTGGCGACGCGGTATTGTATGATTTTTATGTGGGTGACATCCACATCATCTGCTGCATCTTCAAAGAATTTTAATACACTTTCGTATTTTTGATAAGGCACATGGATCATCTGATCTCCTTCGCGCATAACATCAAAAATACTTTCTGCATTTTCTAAATCAGGGTTTGGCAATGGTTGTAAAATTGGATCTTTAAGATGATTCATCCCAAAATCCGGAAACTTGAAAAAATCAGAGTTGTTGTGATATCTTCCTTCTGGCAATAAATCATAACTTGTCAAATCAAAAACATTCATCAAATAATTGAGCATTTCCTTGGGCATAGTTCTGTCATAAACCAACCTAGAAGCATCACCAATGCTCCTTTTGATCAAACTCTTTTTGATTTTTTCTATCAAGTCTCCAGAATATTCATCATCGATGTACAATTCAGCGTCTCTGGTCAATTTGATGGAAAAAGAATCTAGAATTTCGTAACCAGGAAAAATCAATCGAATATTGTGCCTCACGATATCCCCCAGCAAAATGATGTCATATGAACCTTCTTTTCGCTTTGGCAGAATAGTAAACCTTGGCAAGTGATCAGAAGGTACTTTCACAATAGAATAGACTGATTTGTCTACATCTGGATCTTTCATGTTGAGGGCAAGATACAAGGCCCCATTATTGAGAAAAGGTTTTATTTTTTTACCATCTAAAATTACAGGCTGTGCATAGGGTAACATTTCTTCGCGGAAATAATTTTCTATAAAATCAACCTGCTCCTTATTTAGACTTTTTCGCCTTACGATATTGATCTTATATTTGGCAAGATCTTTTACAATTTGATTTTCAAAAATATCTGAAAATTCTTCTTGTTGAGCACTTACAATTTTCAAAATCCGATCCAAAATTTCTGATGGTTCGTAGTTTAATTCTTTGCTTGCATTGTGCCCCAAGCGAACGAGTGACCGGTGATTCGCCACACGCACCCTGAAAAACTCATCTAAATTTGATGAATAAATAGCCAGAAATTTCACTCTTTCCAATAGCGGTACATTGGGATCTTTGGCTTCTTGCAGCACTCTGTAATTAAAATCCAACCAACTAATGTCTCTGTGAATGTAGGGGTACATACTTTCTGTTTTGTGCAAAAATAGTTCTTTGCCTTACTTTGCCAATTTTAGGGACTTATATTTCACATTAATTTCACATTTCCCAATTGTTATTGGAAAATGTGAATCATGAAATTCTAAAAAGCTGCAGTGAAAGTTTAGCTTTCGATTATTTTTTTCTTCAGTGCAGTGAATTCTTCCTCAGAAAGAATGCCAGAAGCTTTCATGTCAGCAAGCTCTTTCAATTTGTCAATGGCATTGGAAGTATCTACCGCTTTTTCTTTTTTGCTTTGTTGTTTTTGAATTTCTTTAGCAACTTCCTTACCCTTTTCGAACTTTTCATCGTAATATTTTTTCAATCTCATTGGATCAAAATCCAAGAAAGTGCCACCTGTTTCAAAATGTTTTTTGAATGCTTCACCCAATGCATAAGAGGAAGCTCCAGACAAAATTGCCAGTGTTATTCCACCCAATACACTACCGACTCCAGGAATGAATTTTACAGCCCTTGCTCCCAATCTGGCCAATCCACTGGTTGTAAGACTTGTAATAATGGCTTTACCCTCTGTCTGTTTGAAATCGACCTCATACAATTTACTTAACTGTCTGATCATATCCAATTGGATGGCGCTTACTGCGAATAGGTCTGCTATAGGTATTGGAATAAAACCAGCGCCCATGGACCAAATCATGTGATTTTTGATGATGGAATCAGCGTCTGTACTCCTATTGGTTTTCTTTATTTCTTCCATTTTAAATGCTTATTTTTAGTAAAGTTAATGGTAATTGGACTCCAAATGTTCCCTGACTTATACTTTATAGATAAACTCACCCGCTCTGACGATAAACTTAATGATAAATCGTAATAACCAATTTCCTTGCAGACACCCGGTTTCTGAATTCACACAGATAAATTCCTTGCCATGTGCCCAAATTTAGTCTACCATTTGTGATCGGAATCGTGACCGATGAACCAATAAATGAACTTTTAATGTGAGCAGGCATATCGTCCGGGCCTTCAATAGTGTGTACTAAACCAGGTAGATTTTCTGGTACGATTTTATTGACAAAAGTTTCAAAATCAGTCCGCACATCTGGATCTGCATTTTCATTGATTGTCAAGGCTGCAGAAGTATGTTTGATAAAAACATGCAACAAACCTGCTTGAGGAAGCTGAATTCCCTGTAAAATTTCGGAAGTTACCAGATGATATCCTCTTCTTTTGGGGCCAATACTTATTTCCTTTTGTTCAATCATTTCATTTTTTTGATCCTGACCAATGTATTTTTAAATGCAGGAGTTTGACTTCTTTTATCCAATTTTCCCACTACTACCCTATTTGTTTCTGGATAATAACCCATGACACAACCTCGGGCAATATCAAAAGGCAACACCTCATAATTTTCCAACTTGCCTACCGAACTTTCTATTTCAACAAAATCACCCGCAATTATTTTGGCAATTTCCATATCGAGAGGATTCATGAAAACCAGTGTTCTTTTGCTTGCGCCTCTCCACGAATCTGTTTCTTCATAAATTACACTATTAAATTGCCCTTCACTTCTGACACTCATCAGCAAATATTCATTTTCATCTTGTGTTTGAGGAGTGGGCAATTTTGGAATGACAAATTTGGCCTTTCCATCATCCGTGTCAAAAGTGGGTACATGTTTGGTTCTACCCGACAAATGAAAACCTGGACTTTTCTCATTCATTTCACCAATTTTTTCAAAACCGGCCACCGTTTTGGCAATCGCTTTTCTGATGTTTTTGTGTAGGATAAAAGGAGAAAAATCAAAAACTTTGGAATCAATCAATACCGATGCGACATTCACAATTATCTCTGTTTCTGAGCGGGCATTTTGCATTCTTTTGATACCACCATCGCTCATCCGTATGTAATTAAACATGGATTCTTGGGTAGTTGTTTGCATTTCTTCATCTCTGGCTAAAACAGGAAAGATGATGATTTCTCCTTCAGTGGGCACCAAATGTCCATCATTAAGAGTCGTTGTGAGGTAGATTTTTGTTTTTATTTTATTTAAAGCATTTTCAGCATAAGTGAGATTGGGATTACTTGCATACAAATTACCACCCATTATCCATGCCACATCAACATTTCCAGCGTCAGCCTCGCGCATGCAAGCCATGGTATCCCAGCCAGGGGATTTGGGCAAAGCAATTTGCAATTGACTTTCAATATTTTCAAAAATGGATTGTTTTAAAGTAGGGCTTACTCCTACTGAGCCAACTCCTTGCACATTGCTATGTCCTCTCAAGGGTAATAATCCTGCGTTTGGTCTGCCAATCATTCCTCGCAGCATAGCCAAATTGGCAATTGATTCTACGTTTTCAACGCCATGAGTGTGGTGGGTAATGCCCATAGCCCAAGTAAATACTACATTTTTTGCTTGCACATAATGAGCAGCTACATCCATTACTTCAATTTCTGAAACCCCACTTTCTGTACACAATTGCTTGAAATCCATTTGATTTAAAGCTGCGTGATAATCGTCAAAACCATTGGTAAAGTGTTGTATAAAAGATGAATCTTCATTGTGATTTTCAATCACTTTTTTTGCAATAGCACTCAAAACGTGTATGTCACAACCTATTTTGGGTTGTAAATAAATACTGGCTATGTCACTACCCATACTTGTCATAGACCTTACATCAGAAGGAATTGAAAACCTCACCAAACCTGGTTCTTTCACAGGATTAATGATCACCACATGGCCTCCTCGGCGTCGGCATTCCATCAATTCTGTGAGAAATCTGGGATGATTTGATGAAGGGTTAGCGCCTATGACGAAGATAAGGTCTGCAGACTTCAAATCTTTCAAATCAATGGTTGCAGTCGTTGTTCCAATGATTTGGGATAGACCAACTCCTGATGCCTGATGACAATAATAAGAGCAGTTGTTTACATTATTCGTACCATATAACCTCGCAAAAAGTTGTAAAATAAATGCCGCTTCGTTACTTGATCTACCTGAGCTGTAGAAAAAACTTCTGTTGGGATCACAAGCCATCATTCTTTCACAAACCAAAGAAAGCGCTTCGGGCATATTCAACGTAGAAAAATGGAGGTCCCCATCTTTTTTAAACAGTATTTGATCCAACCTGCCCAACTTTTCGATAACTCTGGGAGTCAGTAAACTGAGTTTTTCGAGTGGAGTTTTGGTTATAAAATCAACATTAATAGGTGCTTGAATGTCAGTGAGTTGCGCTTGGACACTTTTTTTACAAATCTGGATGGAATCACCTGCTTCGTTCTTTAAAACACCATCACTTCCGCCCATGCCATATGCACAAGTTTTGCAAGTGTTTTTAGAAAAAATGGACTTACCTGATTTTAATGGCCCGACCTTGACCATGTATTCCAAAGTCTTGTAAAGGGATTTCCATCCGCCAATATATTTGCTAAAAATCATGTTTGTAGTCATCTTGACCCAAAAAGAGCACTGCCAATCCTGACCATAGTCGCTCCTTCTTCCAAAGCTATTTTATAATCACCACTCATACCCATAGAACGTTCTGAAAAAAAGGAAGCGTCTTTATAAAATTGATTTTTGATCAGAGTAAATAAATCAGACAACGACCTGAATTCTCTTCTGATTTGAATTTCATCCTCCACAAAAGATGCCATTCCCATCAAACCACAAACTTCAAGACTTTTTAATTGTTCATAACCGCCGCTTTCCAAATCTTGAAGGAGTTCTGAAGGTTCATATCCTTGTTTGGTTTCTTCTTCTGCAATTTTTACTTGTAGCAGCACTTTGATCCTCCTATTGTTTTTAATAGCTTCTTTATCAATAGTTTCTGCCAATTCTAAGCCATCACAAGAATGAATCATGTGTATAAAAGGTGCAATATATTTTACTTTGTTTTTTTGTAATGAGCCGATGAGATGCCAATTTATATCTTTTGGTAGTGCTTCGTATTTATCAACCAGTTCCTGTACCCTATTCTCTCCAAAATGTCTTTGGCCTTTGTCATACATTGATTGAATTGCTTCAATAGGTTTTGTTTTGGAAACAGCGACCAACGTTGCTTTATTGGATTTCTCTACAAAATCTTTGATGCTTTGATACATAGCTTTTAAATGATGTTGAAAAGGCCTCCGATTTCGGCTTCTATTTGATTGATGATGAATCCAAAATCTTCTGGTTTATTGATAAAATCTATTTCATCAATATTGATAATGAGTAATTTACCTTCTTTATAACCATCGATCCAGTTTTCATACCTTTGGTTGAGTCTTTTGAGGTAGTCGAGGCTCATGTTTCCCTCATAATCTCTACCTCTCAATTGGATGTGATCTACCAATGTAGGAATTGAACCACGTAGGTAAATAAGCAAATCGGGTCCCTTTACCTGGCTAGACATGGTGTTGAATAAATCAATGTAATTCTTGAAATCACGTTCTGCCATCAATCCCATTTCGTATAGATTGGGCGCAAAGATGTGAGCATCCTCATAAATGGTGCGGTCTTGAATAACCGTATTTTGACCGCTCCTGATATCTAATACTTGTCTATATCTACTGTTGAGGAAGTAAATCTGAAGGTTGAATGCCCATCGTTTCATGTCCAAATAGAAATCACTTAAATAAGGGTTGGTATTGGCATCTTCAAAAAGTGCATCCCACCCATACTGTTTGGACAGCATGCCCGTCAGTGATGTCTTCCCTGCACCAATATTACCTGCCAAAGCTACATGCTGTATATTCATATAAATGTTGGATGTTTAAAAGAGAATTCAAAACTAATGATTAAGACCAACATATTGAAAAAATAGTAATGGATTGTTAAAATTCTTTTGGCTTACCTGTTTGAATCGAGAAATGCGCAGGATATTTTTTTGGATTAGGTTGACAAATCCAATTCAAATTGGTAAATAAGGTTTTAAAACCTAACTTTGCCGATCAAAAGGACATACTCGTCTAAATTATAATATATGAAAGTAGATGATCAATTAATTTCGAAACTTGAAAATTTGGCTAGACTCAGATTGACGGAAGAAGAACGTGAATCATTGGCTGGGGAGCTGGATAAAATTATTGATATGTTTTCCTTGATTGCAGAGGTAAATACGGACAATGTTGCACCACTCAGACACATGAATGAAGTTTATAACGTCCTCAGAAATGATGAGCCAATCCAAAATTTGCATATGGATGATGTCAAGGATAATGCACCCAAGATCATCAATAATCTATTTGCCGTACCTAAAGTGATAGAATAATTTAGAATGAAGAATGTTATAAAAATCAATGAATTAGTCAAGACTTACATCATGGGGTCTCAGAAAGTAAACGCACTTCGTGGAGTTTCGCTGGAGATCAATGTCAATGAGTATGTGGCTTTAATGGGGCCTTCTGGGTCTGGCAAATCAACACTGATGAATTTGGTTGGTTGCTTGGATACACCTACAAGTGGAGACTATTTCCTTGATGGTGAGAATGTAAGTCAAATGTCTGATTCTGAATTGGCAGCGGTCAGAAATAAAAAAATTGGCTTCGTTTTCCAGACTTTCAACCTACTTCCGAGGATGTCTTCTTTAGAAAATGTGGCGTTGCCCCTTGTTTATTCAGGTATGAGTAAAAAATTGAGAGAAGAAAGAGCTTTGCATGTTTTGGATATTGTAGGCTTGGGTGATAGATATACGCACAAACCCAACGAATTATCAGGAGGTCAAAGACAAAGAGTTGCCATCGCCAGAGCATTGGTAAACAATCCTTCTATTATCCTTGCAGATGAGCCAACTGGTAACCTTGACACCAAAACTTCTATTGAGATTATGTCAATTTTCGAAGAGATTCATAACAATGGGAATACGGTCATCATCGTCACTCACGAACCTGATATCGCAGATCACTCGCACAGAATCATCAGACTAAGAGATGGGGTAATCGAATCAGATATCAAAAATGAAAGAATTGTGAAAGCCAGCGACCCTACACACAATTATAATATTCGATAACTTTTTGACTTTTACTAGGATTTCAAGTATTTCATGATATTGCCAGACACTCGATTTAAGATGTTTTGAGTATCAGCTTTAATGAATGTTTTTCCGGTGATTAATTCATACAATTGTATGTACCGTTCACTGACTTCCGTGACAAAATCTTCCGGCATTTCAGGCATTACTTGGTTTTCTTTGCCTTGGAAATGATGCTGCATCAACCATTCACGTACAAATTCTTTTGATAACTGTTTCTGCGGCTCACCATTTTTTTGTCTGTCTTCATAACCCTCTAAATAGAAATACCTTGAGCTATCTGGAGTGTGAATTTCATCAATAAGGTAAATGTTTTTTCCCTTTTTGCCAAATTCGTATTTGGTGTCAACAAGTATCAATCCTTGTTTATTGGCCATCTCCTGCCCTCTTTTAAAAAGTAATCTCGTAAAACGCTCAAGAGTTACCCATTCATCAGCTGTCACCAAATTCTGTTCTAAAATTTCTGTCCGACTGATGTCTTCGTCATGACCTGCTTCTGCTTTGGTTGTTGGGGTGATGATCGGATTTGGAAAAGCATCGTTTTGTTTCATACCATCAGGCATTTCTTCTCCGCACAAGATTCTGCCGCCCGCTTCGTAAGTTCTCCAGGCATGGCCTGCTAAATATCCCCTGATGACCATCTCAATTTTAAACGGATTGCATGCTTCTCCAACAGCCACATTTGGGTCAGGTGATTCCAAAAACCAATTCGGTACTATGTCTTGCGTGGCCATCAAAAAATGCTCTGCTATTTGATTCAGCACTTGTCCTTTGTATGGAATGGCTTTGGGCAATACGACATCAAAAGCTGATATGCGATCCGATGCAACCATGATCAACTTGTCGCCAACGGCATAAACGTCCCTTACTTTTCCTTTATAAAAGGATTTTTGGTTTGGAAATTCAAAATTTGTGGCTATCAGACAGTGATCTTGTGTATTCATGTGTTGTTTGATGTAAATGTATTTTTCAAGACCCAAATATATATTTTTAAGCCACAAGAATAAAGATTTACTTCGCCCTCACCAGAAAAATAAATGGACATATCACAATATTTATGCAAATGAGTTCATTTTTTGCAACTATTTAGGTTTTCAAACATTACATTTGTTCTTGTACTGACGAAAATTCACCATATGAGTGTACTTGATAAAGTTAGAATTATGATCTACAGGGTTCATGAAAAAGGCCTTGAGATTTTCTTGATGAATAATGAAATGTCAAAAGACCCAGAGGTCTGGCATTTACCGCAAGGATTAAACAATCAAATTTCAGGTTCGCTCAATATGCTCGGTAAAGAATTTATCGACTTGGATGAGGTATCTGACAATCAAGGTTCTCATCACAAAACAATTGCGGTAGAAGGCGATTGGCATGATATCCCATCTATAAGAGGTATGCTAAAGCACGATATCAAAATAGCCAAAAAAATAATGAAAGAGCACTTGCCTGGTTCTGAAAAAGGTGCATATTTCGCTGCAAAAGAAGCTTTTAAGAAAGTTTTACCTCATGAATATGAGGCCATCAAAGAATTATCAGAAATTCTCAAAGACAGAAATACATTAAAAAATATGTAGTTTGTTTTGATTGGACTACTCAAATGTTCATTCAGCTATAATTTTAAATCTTTTTACATCGTTTTTTGTTTACTTCCTACTTTTATTTAGGTGGCAAATAAAATATACTTTGTATATTTGAATTCATTATTCTGCTTGAAGGTCAATTTGCCAATTTAATTGAATCAATTGCTCGAATATTGTATCAGGAATAGTAATAATTTCATGATTGGCCATATTAAATTTTTAGCAAAACACTACCAAGATATAACCACTGGATTGAAGTCACGGATTAAAATATCATTGTTTTTTATCGGAATGATCTTCCTTGCATTGCCATCGCAGGGCCAAGCCATTCATGATTACGTCGAAGGTGAAATCATCCTTCAAATGAAACCTGGCGTAATGCCTGTGGAAGTCTTAAAAAACCTCCAAGTTTCAAATAGTCGTGCTACTAAACCTAATCTAGAAAAAATTGCAGAAGCACCATTCACCATCTATAAGTTGAAACTTTCATCCGATCAACAAGAAACAAATAAGTTGGTTGAGGTGCTCAGGAAGGATAGCAGGGTTTTGATGGTACAAAAAAATCGAAAATTAAAGTATAGAAGTATTCCCAACGATCCACTTTTCTCATCTCAATGGCAATTTAAAAACACTCAAAGTCCTGGAGTAGACTATAATATTGAGAAAGCCTGGGAAATAACAACTGGAGGAGTCACCATCTTTGGAGATACCATTGTAGTAGCTGTTTTGGAAGATGGAATTGGCAGACATGATGACATTGTTGGAAATTTATGGAGAAATCATCAAGAAATTCCAGGTGACAAAATTGACAATGATGGTAATGGTTATGTGGATGATTATAATGGGTGGAACATAGATACCAAAAATGATGATGTAAATTTGGATGACCGCCACGGAACTTCTGTGGCTGGTATCATCGGTGCTCAAGGCAACAATACCATTGGAGTAACTGGCGTCAATTGGAATGTAAAAATTATGTCAGTCGTGACGGGAGAAATCACCGAAGCCAATGTCATTTCAGCTTATTCCTATGTGTACACTCAAAGAAAACTTTATAATGAAAGCAATGGTAAAAAAGGCGCTTTTATAGTTGCTACGAATTCTTCATGGGGTATAGACAGAGGAAAACCATCTGAAGCGCCAATTTGGTGTTCGTTTTATGATTCTTTAGGCTCTGTTGGCATTTTGAACTGTGCAGCAACGATAAATGAATCTATAAATGTGGATGAAGAAGGAGACTTACCCACCACTTGTTCTAGTAATTTTTTGATTGCAGTTACCAATGTCAATAGAAATGATATCAAGACATCGAGCAGTGGTTTTGGTAAAAAAAATATTGATCTAGGTGCTTTTGGAGATGCAACGTACAACACAACGTCTTCCAATAAATATGCAACATTCACAGGCACGTCTGCAGCTACACCGCATGTTGCAGGAGCTATTGCTTTGGCATACTCCGTTCCTTGCTCTAAATTGATGAACGAAGTTCGCAAAGATCCGGCAAATGCTGCATTGTTTTTAAAACATGAATTACTGAGCTCAACAAAATCCAATGCGAGTTTGGCAGGAATCACCAGCGCACAAGGCAGATTGGATATTGGGAATTTCATAACCAAAGTTAATAGCTGGTGTAACGAATGTAGCGCACCTCTTATTGATGATAATTACGACGTGGCTGAAGAAGGTGAGTTGAGGGTTTCTATCGCAGAAAAACCCAATAACGTGAAAATTGATCTCAGAATCAGGGTGGTAGGTTCTGCTGAATGGACAATGTATGAAAATGTAAATGCCAATACGATCATCAATGGATTACGATTGTGTAATGATTATGAATATCAATTAAAAACTTCATGTGATAGCTCTGTACTTACTGATTTTCAGTATTCTAGATTTATCACTTCTTTTGGTTGTTGTCCACAGCCAGTCATCCAATCTATCAAAGAGGATGACAATGTTTTGTTCATCAGCCTTACTCAACAAGATTTGGTGGATAACAGTATTCTGGAAATAAGGGAAAAAGATGCTGACAAGTGGGTATATCTACCCTTTGATATAGAATATTCAGTCGATGAATTGGAAAATTGCAAACTTTACGAATATCGTTTAACCAATAGCTGCTTAGATGGCAGGTCTTTTTCACCAATTTCAAAAGAAAGTACTTTCTACACAAATTGCGGAAATTGTACAGCTGAAGCATATTGCAATGACTTCAATTTTGATAATGATCAGGAATGGATAACTTCTGTAGGCTTAGGTGGTTCACTTTGGGAGTCAGGAAAAGATGAAAAGGGGCTTGGTTCATTCCTTGGATATAAAGTGCCTAAACTGGAAAGAAATAAGGAATTTGATCTGGAGATAATCCCTGGATTTCTCAACCAAACTTATCAAGAATTCTTTAAAGTTTACATTGACTTGAATCAGGACGCAGAATTTTCTGCCAACGAGTTATTGTATAGATCAGAAACGAGATTGCCTTTTGTAAGGGATACAATTTTGATACCATCCGATGCCAAGCCAGGTATCACAAGAATGCGCGTAATCATGAGTTTTGATGACAATAATATCGACTGTAATGCTGAAGAAAATTATGGTGAAATTGAAGATTATTGTGTTGAAATTTTGCAATCCGTTGGTGTAATAGAATCTTCAGATCTCAACAACGAAATCTCAATTTTGAATACGATCATTACCAATAATGAAATAGGTATCAAAACAAGTTTAACTGATAGTGAAGTTCTGACTTTGAGTCTTTATGGGTTGGATGGCAGAATATTTGACCAGCAGCAATTGTTTTTTGGTTCACAAAAACAGCAAACAACGTTGAACATTCCTCAAAACCTGAACGCTGGACTTTACATTCTGAACATACAAGGAAAGCAAACCAGGAAATCATTCAAGGTTTTGAAACCATAAATTTATGTTGACCATTTTAGTCTCAATTTTGGCAAGTTTAATCTCCGTGGTTAATCCACTGGGAGCAGTACCACTATTTATATCCCTTACTAAAGATTATACCAAACGAGAAAGGCAGATTACATCTTTACACATAAGCTTGTACTTTGTCATGATCCTGGGTGCTTTTTTCTTGGCAGGTACATTTCTACTTCAATTTTTTGGGATTAGTATTTATGCGATGCGTATTGCAGGTGGTCTAGTTATTTTATCGAGTGGCTTCAGTTTACTGAATGGTAAATTTGAGCAGTCAAGGGCCATCAATTCAAAAGTTAGAGAAGAAGCTCTGGCAAAACATGATATATCTTTTACACCAATGGCTATGCCCATGCTTTCTGGACCGGGATCTATTTCAATACTCATAACATTCTACAATGAATACGAGGGAACTGCTGAACGATTGGGCATTTTTTGCATGATCATACTCACTGGATTCATAGTTTTCCTTGTCCTTAGAGCGGCTCCTTGGGTTGGTAAATTTCTTGGAGAGGCTGGTTTAAAAGCCATTTCAAGAATCATGGGATTTATTGTAATGTCGATTGGAATTCAATACATCATTGTTGGTGTAGTTGCATTAGTTTCTTCCTTAGAAAACTAAATGCTTAATTTATTAGGCTTGTCTTAAAATTATTTTTAAGCTTGTCTAAAAATCATTATCTTTGTGGAAACTATTTTGCAAATATGTACCAAGCAACCACAGCAGAAGAAAACTATCTTAAGGCTATTTTCAAAATTGCAGAAAAGGAAAAGAAGTCGGTAAGTACCAATTCTTTGGCCAAAGCTTTACAAACCTCGCCAGCGTCTATTACGGACATGATCAAAAAAATGGCCGATAAAAACCTGCTGAATTACGAAAAATACAAAGGTGTCACCCTGACAATAGATGGTAATAAAATTGCTACGGAACTCATCAGACGGCATAGGCTTTGGGAAGTTTTTTTAGTAGAAAAATTGAGATTTGCCTGGCATCAAGTTCATGAAATTGCGGAAGAGTTAGAACATATTGGTTCACCGGAATTGATAACCCGTTTGGATGCTTTTTTAGATTATCCAAAATTTGATCCTCATGGAGATCCTATTCCCAATGCAGAAGGGCGATTCACCATCAGGACTCAGCTGCCACTTGGTGATCTGGGTAAGAACATAGAAAGTGTTTTATTGGGTGTAAAAGAACACAGCACTCCCTTTTTAGAATATCTACACGACCTCAACATCAAAATAGGAACCAATATTCTGATCAAAGAAAGAACAGAATATGATCATTCTCTTTCCATTTTGGTAGACAAAAAGAGAGAAATTTCTATCAGTCAACAAGTTGCACAAAACCTTTTGGTCAAACGTGTTTAATTATATAAAATGAATCTAAGCGCCCATCTTTCAAAAGAAATTAAACCCATTACCTTCAAGTTGTTGAGTCCAAAACTGGCTTATCTCTTAAAAAATTGTGTGTGGACTTTAGAGGGCAAAATGACTTTTATTATTTATTTATTTTGGTCAATTTCCACCATCCTCAACGCTCAAACAAAGCCAATAGTAGTTGCTTCTGCATCTATTTTTCAAGATATGGCCAACCAGATTGGTGGAGAATTTGTAGATGTAAGAACGATTGTTCCCATAGGAGGCGACCCACATTTGTACGAGCCAACACCAAGTGATGCACAATTGGTACAAAAATCAAACCTTATATTAATCAATGGACTCACTTTTGAAGGCTGGATTGCAGAACTGATTGCCAATTCCGGAACTAAAGCTCAGACCGTGAGAATTACTGAAGACATCATACCGATAGCGTCTGATTTACATGCTGGAGCCACTGACCCTCATGCCTGGATGACAGCTTCCAATGGATTGATTTATATCAGGAACATTTACAATGCACTCAAAACTGTGGTGGATTCCAAATTTTGGCCTCAGCTAGAAAAAAATTACGAAGCTTACAAACAAGAGCTGGAAGCTTTAGATCAATATATTTTTAATAAAATCAAAGAAATTCCGGAGGGTCAGCGCATATTGGTGACCTCACACGATGCATTCAATTATTATGGGAGTAGATACGGACTTACCCTTAGTGCGGTAATGGGAATATCTACAGAATCTGATGCGCAAACTGCGGATATGAAGAGAGTCATTGATAATATTGTCACGCACCGAATTCCTGCCATCTTTATAGAAACAACCATCAACCCAAAGTTGATCAAACAAATAGCAGAAGATCATAAAGTAAAAATTGGAGGGGAGTTGTATGCCGATTCAATAGGACCAGAAGGCAGCTCAGGAGAATCCTATATCAAAATGTTAAAGAGCAATACCAATACGATTGTTGCAGCACTTTCAGGCATATCTGTAGAAAAAACAAAATTAGATAATGATTCAAGTGGTCTTAATTTGAGTGTGATGGCAGGAATCATAATTTTCCTGCTTGCCTCGATCATTTATATGATTAGAAAGTTAGATCATGCACATATAAACAAAGCATAACTATGGATGTAATTTCTGTAAAAGGTCTCAATGTGTCTTACCAAAATAAGCGCGTTTTGACCAATATCTATTTGACCGTTGAGTCTGGTCATACTTATGGTGTCATCGGACCAAATGGCGCTGGAAAATCAACATTATTTAAATGTATTCTTGGATTAATTGATGCAGACGCAGGAGATATACAAGTATTTGGTCAATCAGTTGAATACCATAGAAAAAGAATTGCATATGTACCTCAGAGAGATGAAGTTGATTGGAGTTTTCCTGCCACTGTCCAGGATTTGGTTTTGATGGGTAGATACCCGCACAAGCGTGTTTTGCAAAGATTAAACAGTAAAGATCACGAAATCGCTCATTATGCAATGGAGAAATTGGGCATTGCTGAGTTTGCAAACAGGCAAATAGGGCAATTATCTGGAGGTCAGCAACAAAGGGTTTTTATAGCCAGGGCTCTTGCTCAAGAAGCCGATCTCTTTTTTTTTGATGAACCCTTTGTTGGTGTCGATATAACTACTGAAGAAAAGATCATTACTATTATGAAAGACCTTGCAAAGGAAGGAAAAACTGTTCTGGTAGTACACCACGATTTATCAACCGTTGACCAATACTTTTCCAAAGTAATCATGATAAATCAAAGACTCATTGCCTTTGGTGATACAGCTGAAGTTTTTATACCTGAGCATATTGCCAAATGTTATGGAGCTCAGTTGACCATGTTGCATAAAACAGGGATTTATCAATAGCTTTAAATGGAGATGGCTTCGATTTTTACACCCCCTTTTTTGATGTAACTCAACATGCCATATTGGCCCCAAAAATGAGCTGCACCACAAGTCATGAAACTGGAGATACGGTTTTCATTTACTATAGATACTACCCTCTCGGCCATGTGTTTATTTCTTTGATAAATGAGTTTGTCGCGCAATGCTCCCATACTTTTCTTTGATAAATGGTAGATTACTTTTAGGTCCTGAGAAGCATATGCTTTTTCCAGTTGCTTAATTTGTTTTCTAAATTTACCCACATTCCTGACTACGCCTTTCAGCATTCTTAGCTGGCCATCGATGGGAATGGATCTGGCAAGTTCTTCTTGGAAAGCCACTGATTCCAATCCACCTGTTTCCATTTGTTGGTGCATTGCTTGCAAAAATAACAACATATCTAGTGGAGGATCATTGTTGGGAGATAAAATCTGCTGCGCCATCATAGCGCTGATATACATAGGATGTAATTTACGGACTTTATCAAAGTCTAGACTGAAATGTTTTGAAAGGACGGTTGTCATCTTTTCAACCATTTTTTTATTTAACAAATGGGTGATATCCAAGTCATCTTGAAAACTAAAAAGAGATTCTGAAGACGACCTTTTTTCATTAAAATCTATCTCTCCATAATACGCGCCACATCTTTCCAAATAAGTCAAAACATTGCCATAATGCTTCATAGTAGCATCATTAGCTGTATGCATTGTTCCAAATAAATAATGACTTCTTTGAGAACCCTCTTTCGATAATTTAAATAATAAAGTATTTGATTGGATACCCACTTTTAGAGTCTTCTACGGGTAATTTCCTTGTTGAGGAGAGATAATTCTCTACTAGTTTCGCCTGTTATAGAGGTGTTTTCCTGAGCCCTGCGAATAAGATAAGGAATTACTTCTTTCACAGGTCCATATGGAACATACTTTGCCACATTAAACCCAGCATTTGCCAGATTGAATGTGATGTAATCGCTCATTCCATAAAGTTGGCAGAAATTGATGTGAGGGTGTGTTTTATCCAGGCTTCTCAGCATTATTTCATCAGCCATCATTTTATTGGAATACAAATTATGCGTTGCATTACAAAATCCTATGGTCTCGTAATTTTCCAAACAATAAAGAACTGCTTCATTGTAGTCATGGTCGGTTCCTTCTTTGGTTTTGTGTATAGGAGATTCATAACCCATTTCCAAGGCTCTTTTATTTTCCTTTTCCATATAGGCACCCCTAACCAATTTAGCTCCAAAAATAAATCCCTTTTCGAGCGCTATTTGATGATCTTTTTTAAGTTGAGCAAGTTTGCTGTGCTGGTAACACTGATAAGTATTGTAAACAATTACTTTTTCTTTGTTGTAATACTCCATCATCTCCATGGCCAATTGGTCGATTGGCTTTTGAATCCAACTTTCTTCAGCATCTATAAAAACGCCAACGCCCAACTCAGACGCCTTACCACAAATTTTATCGAGTCTGGCTTCTAGTTTTGAAAATAGATTTTGTTCTCTTTTATCCAATTCCAGCTCAGAATTGAGTTTTTCAAGAATTTCATTTTTGACGAGGCCTGTTATTTTTATGCTTATAACTGGTACGCTATTATTAGCCGCCGCCATTTCTAAAGCTTTGAGATTTTCATGCATTACTTCATCGAGATCCTCTTCTTTTGATTTACCTTCTGCTCCATAATCTAAGATGGTCAACGTATCAAGATGATAAAGTTTGTCAATTGTTTTCTGACTGTGAAGGATGGTGTCTCCCCCAACAAATTGTTTGAAAATGGTGCTTTTTATGATGGTTTCTGCGAATGGAAAACGGAGTTTGATTGCCCAAAGAGCCAATTTGCTTGCAATGTTAACCAACATGGGGTTATTCATCAATTTGAATAACAAAGCGGTTCTTTTTAACTCAAAATCTGTTTTAAAGGAAAAAGCTATTTCAGTATTTGAAAAATCAACAGGACTCCCCGAAGGTTCGGGTTCCTCATTTAACTCAATTATTTTTGATTCCATATCTCCCAAGATTTTTCTGCCTGAAGAACCAACATATCAGCGCCGTTTTTTGTTTTGGCGCCCATTTCTTTTCCTTTTCTGAGGAATGATGTTTCTGCAGGATTGTATACAAGATCATAAAGATAATGATTTTTACTTAGAACATCATAAGGTAAATTTGGATATTCATCAACATGCGGATACATGCCCAATGGTGTTGTATTGATGATCAGATGGTGATCTTGTATTATCGAAGGCGTGAGTTGTTCGTACGTAATGTAATCTTGCTTTCGCGATATGACTAAAAATGGAATTTGCAAAGCTTTTAAAACATAATAAACAGCTTTGGCAGCTCCGCCTGTACCAAGAACAAGTGCTTTCCCGCTAAAATTTTCACCGATGAAATCCACCAGTGATGTTCTAAATCCGTACTCGTCGGTATTATAACCATACAGAATTCCATCAATGTTTTTTACACAATTGACAGCGCCGATGGCAGTAGCGCAATCATCAGTTTCTTTCAAAAAATCTAAAATATCCTCTTTATATGGTATAGTGACATTAAATCCCAATACACCGTCATCTATGATTTTTTGCACTTCCAAAATGTGTTGCAGAGGGTATGCATCATAAGCACATCCGACAATGTTTTCTCTTTCAAACTTCTCTGCAAAATATTTAGGAGAAAAAGAATGAGACAAAGGGAAGCCGATCAAGCCGTATTTTTTCATTACAATAGTCTCCATAGGTTATTTTACAGCTATGCAAGAAATTTCGACATTCACATATTTGGGCAAATTGGCAACTTGCACAGTTTCTCTTGCCGGTGCTATCAAACCTTCAAAATATTTTGCATAAATGGCATTCATTCTACCAAACATTTCCATATCTGAAAGAAATATCGTCGTTTTTACCACATTGGCAAAAGAAAATCCTGCTTCTTCAAGTACAGCTTTCAGGTTTTCCATTACCTGAGTTGTTTCTGTTTCAATATTATCCATCATCAAATTACCTGTGGCTGGATCTAAAGCAATTTGGCCAGATAGATACAATGTATTTCCTGCTAAAATTGCTTGGTTGTAAGGTCCAACAGGTGCTGGAGCATTTTGCGTATTTATGATCTTTTGCACTTCTATTTCTTTTATTCTTAATTAATAACTGCATTTCAGTATTCAAGCGCTAAATTAGCACCAATAAACTATATTAAAAAATGCTTATTTGTTTTCTGCTGGACATTTCGCGCTCATCTTTATTTTTGAAACCAGCATTGTTGACATCTCATTGAAGATTAAGTTATCAAACTCATGAAAGATTTTCCTGTACACTTTATTGAAATCATAGAGCGTAAATTTCAATCACAAACAGAGGCTTTTTTTGAATCTCTAGATAAACAGCCCGTCACTTCCATCAGATTGAACTTACAAAATTCGCAAAAAGTTGATTTAACTTTGGCAGAAACCGTTCCTTGGTGTGCACATGGATTTTTTTTGGCAGATAGACCTTCTTTTGCAATGGATCCACAATTTCATGGTGGCGCATATTATGTTCAAGAATCTTCTTCTATGTTTATTGACTATGTTGTCAAACAGATCAAAAAAGAATTGAAGACTAGCCTCATTGTGCTTGATTTATGTGCTGCACCGGGAGGAAAAACAACCCTACTTCTTGATGCACTGGACCAAAATGATGTCGTAGTATCTAATGAAACAATCCGTGCACGCGCTCAAATATTAAAGGAAAATGTTTTGAAATGGGGTCGCTCCAACTGTGTGGTTACTCACATGGACCCCAATGAATTTAATAAATCAAAAATCCAATACGATATCATACTTGTTGATGCGCCTTGTAGTGGTGAAGGAATGTTTAGAAAGGATAAAAATGCAATTTCAGAATGGTCAATTGATAATGTGAATTTGTGTGCAGCACGTCAACAACGCATATTGCAGGACATTATCCCTTGCCTTAAACCTGGTGGTTTTCTGATTTATAGTACTTGCACATTCAACGATCAAGAAAATATTGATAATGTAGCTTTCATAGGTGCAAAATATGGAATGGATGCTCTCCGCTTAGAGATTCCAGAAGCTTGGGGAATAGAAGAAGTTACAAAATCAGATTATTATGGCTATCATTTTTATCCGACTAAAGTGCGTGGCGAAGGATTGTTTTGTGCGGTCTTAAAAAAGAAAGAAGGTGAAGTTATTAAAGAAGGTTTTCATACCAACAGAAGTAAATTGAGGTCTTTGGAAAAATCAGAGATTTCTTTGGTTGCAACATTTGTAAATAAGGACGCGCTCTCAAATTTATTGATCCATGAAAATGGAGACGTTTATCATTATACAAGTGAAACCCTCAAAAGGATGCACACATTTGCCAATGATTATAGGTTGGTTTATTCTGGTACAAAATGTGGAAATATCAATAAAAAACTTTTCATTCCAGACCATGCGCTCGCTTTGTCCGTCTTAGTTTCACCGGATATTCCAAAACTTGAGTTGACTTTAGCAGAAGCTTTGGAATTTTTGAGACGTTCGCTGGCTAGTGTGGATAGCACAACAAAATCTTGGACAATTGCTTGCTACAATGGTACACAATTGGGGTGGTTTAAAAACCTGGGAAACAGAATAAATAATTATTTACCCACAGAGTACAAACTCAGGATGTAAACTTTGATTCAAAAAAAATCCTGGCTTATCTTATAAAGCTCCGGTCACAGATTCTTCCAAATTAAATCTAGGATCAATGGCTGCAATTTTACCTTCCCGATCAACCAAAAACGTTTTTGGAATTCCAGAAACACCATACATTGCAGCAGCTTTTGAGTCCCACTTTAATAAATCGCTTACGTGACCATTCCACAGAAGGTTATCAGTTTTTATTGCTTCTATCCATCTTTCTTTTTGTCGATCAAGATTCATTTGCACCTGGCTATTATCACCTAATGCCTGTCTTGTACGATTGTCTAAACCATCAAGTGAAACACTGAAAACATCAAAACCTTTGCCTTTATATTTGTTGTAAATTTCTACAACATGGGGATTTGCCTTTCTACATGGACCACACCAAGAAGCCCAAAAATCCAACAACACAACTTTTCCTTTATAGTCACTCAACTTTTTTATCTTACCATTAACATCAGGAAGTTGTATGTCTGGGGCAGTCATACCAACTTGAATGATAGAAGCTGCATCTTTTCTAGACTTTGATTTTTGCAATTCACCAGCTAATAAAACATATTGTTCTGCCCAATCTTCCTTAGGAAATTTTTCTTTTAATTTACTTGCTACCAAAGTGTGTAGATCGGCAAAATCATCCACAAAAGTAAACATCTTGCTGGTTATCATAAAGGCTGTCAAAGGGTCGCTTTCATTTTTGACCAATTCTGTAAGTTGAGGTACATCAATTCTTTTTTGTACAAAATCATCCACAACTTTCAAAAATTTCTCCATCGAAGGTGCTCCGGTGATTTTCCAATTCATTTCTCTTACCTTATTGATATCTGCATCTATCTCTACATTTTTTTCAGTACCATCAAAGACTAAATCAAGTGTTTGAACTCCAGCCCTTACTCTGTAAAAACCTGGTTTGATTCCGTCGGGGAAATTGAGATCAAATTTACCAGAACCGTCCGTTTTGCTTGTCAACAAAATTTCATTGGTATTGTCCAGGCTGATTTTGTCAAAATAAATACTCATATTTTCTGCGTTTTTCAAAACACCAGAAATGTTTGTACCTGATTTTGCACCACATGACCCTAATACGAAAATTGCCAATGCAAAAAATGAAAAATAAAATATCTGTTTCATTGTAATTCTTTTTGATGTGGAAAATACCTGTATGAAGTTTTTCCTTCTAAAATTTATCTGCAAATATACAAAAAGCCTAGTGACACCAATGTACTAGCTACTTAAATATGAGTTAAAATAATACTATAAAACTGCTTATTTGAAAGTGTGTGAAGCTTTTGCGCCTTGCCATATATAGACATAACAAAGTTTCAATTGACTCATTGTTCAATAGATTTCATTAAAAGGCAAACCTCAGTTGTACCTTTAAATCAGATCGCACATTGCCTTCAATTTTTTCATTTCCAGAGCTTATTACATCCACATTATCTAATACAGTGTGGGCGTATTTTGCTTCAAATGTCATTCTTCTGGTAAGCTTTTGCTTGTAAATCAGATACATACGTTTGCCTCTATTTTGAAAGAATGGAATGCTGTATTCGTATAATAAATCATTTTCAAACATGTAAATGCGCGTATCAAAATTTGCAGCATCAAATATGGCATATCTTGCAATGATGTCGAAGGACTTTCCCATTGGTTTATAACTTAGGTCAGCAAACATCAATACACCATTGGATTTTAAACCATCTGATTGGGCAAATGAAAACTCCGTTCTCGCTTTTACATCAAGATCTTTGTTGATTTTCTGAATGAAATGAACTCTGAATTTTTGCACAATAAAATCAGTAAGTGGATCAATTTTCTCCACATTTAGAGATGAGTTTCTTTGTTTTTGCTCATATCTGTACAAAATATACGCATTAAATTTTCTCTTTTTATTGTATTCCAACCGTAAAAAATATTCCTTACCGCTACTTGGTCCATCAATTCTATAACGCAGCCATTCATGTTTCCACAGGTCATGGTATGCGCTAAATTTCCATTCATTATTGGGTCTGAATTCTGCTCCAACATAATATCCTTGCTCATCAATTGGTAAAGAGCCTTCAGCAAATGCATTGGCTTCCAATACCTGATAATCTTTATCAAAATCTCTGTAAGAAACTGCAAAATCAACTCGTTTGTCCAAAGCAACCAGGATATTGTGGGTCATGGCTTTACCTCCATTGTCACTTTGGGCCATTTCGCCAAACACGTTGATATTCTTGAATCTGTAGTCATAATCCACAGATATGTTTCTTAAATCCTTGCCAGAGAAATAAAAATTTCTGTAAGGTGCTTCTGGTCTTTTGAGCGGCGAACTAAAATTGTATTGTAAAAAATTTACCCCAATGTTTAAATTTTTATAGTTAAGATCCAATACGGCGCCTATGTTTTGTTGTGTAATGGATCCTTTATTTGCAATTTCTGATGCGGTTCTATGTAAACCTCCTTGCAACAAAGAACTAAAAAATGCTTCCGGTTCATTTTCTATAGTGTCAAGTGCCAAAGATCCGTCGATCTTTTTCTGAGAATAAGCAAGCGTCAAGGATGCCCAATCGGCTAATTTCAGTGAAGTACCCAAACCTCTGAAGTACAAATTTTCATTTACTGAGCTGTATTGTCTCAGATGATTTCTATTCTTTTTGAATGAAGTCACGAAGGCACTTTTACCAAAACCAAAACCATTGTGCAAAATCAAACCTTGGCCCATACTCATGGTATAATCACCAATGGCTACTTGTTCTACCCAATGGTTAACTTTTTCGGCGTAGAGGTATCCAGAATAAAAATCAAAGCCACTTTTGTTGTTTTGAGTAAAAAAGGCTTCGCCAGGATCTTTTTCCATGGTAAATCCGGCCTTGAGTCTTCTACCAGCATCAAACCGATATCTGGCATAAAGATAATTTGGATCACCAGCATATTTTGTTTCATTATTGGCATTGGCTAAGTATCCAGCCTTATCCTGTAAAGTTCTTTTATATTTTAAAAAAACTTGTGACCTACCTGCTGCCAATAAATCTTTGATGTTTATATGCTCAGAAGCATTACCAACAGTAGTAAATGGTAATAGCATTTTCACCTTGGTCATATCTAATCCATCAATGGTTTGCAATTCTTCTAAGGAGAGAAAATCTCCATATTCTTGTCTATGGTCTATGATTGATTGAATTTCTACTGGATTAAGGAAAAAGAGTTCCATAAATCTAGAAGCATCTGCGGTGTTTATATTTAAAGGATTACTCTGGAAATCATATAGCCTCTCAAAAGCAGTGTTGTTATCAAAGTCTTCGATTTCATTATTCTCCAAATAAAATTCCAATATTCTTTCGACGATTGTACTTACAGAATCAGATTGCGCTGAAACGGAACTCATGACCCAAGGGCATAAGCATAAAAGATATAAAAAGAAGTTTTTTTTCGACATATCAGTCCAGTTTCAAGACATAAATCGAAAGTCTAAAAAACAATCTGGAAATTGAAATTTTATCCAACATATTTACATTAAAGTAGTATAAATTACTTAAAATTAATATTTGATATCACTGATTTGCCACTTCTTTGTGTATATATTTGTAGCCTATGAGCATTAAAACATCCTTTGGCCATATTTTCAGGATATCACTTCCAATTATGATTGGGAGTGCTGCGCAGAATGCCATCGTACTATGCGACAACATTTTTCTTTATCATTACAACTCCATAGATTTTGCAGCAATCGGTTTAATTGGTGCTTTTTACCTCATCATTATAGCAATAGGTTATGGATTTTCTAGAGGAGGACAAATACTTATTGCTCGAAAATTTGGTGAAAAACAATACTATAAAATAGGTTCTTACTTTCAAAGTTTGATTTTTTATGAACTCTTCATGGCTTTGGTCATCTTTCTGCTGATTCATTTTTTTTCAGTTCCGTTTTTCTCAATGTTGATCAATGATCCAGAGATTTTAGAACTATGTATTTCATATATATCCTTCAGAAGTTATGGACTTTTTTTCAGCTTTGTCGGGGTATCTATTATTGCGATGTACACTGGTATTGCCAAGACAAAATTTATAGTCATTGACACAGCCATACTCACGATCAGCAATGTTGTGCTCAATTATATTTTGATTTATGGCCACCTTGGATTTGAACCCATGGGTATAAAAGGTGCGGCTATTGCAAGTACTTTGTCAGAAGTAATTGCCTTTGTGGCATTTATTTTATACATGATTTATGACAAAAGCAACCGGAAATTTCATTTATTAAGTCTGAATAAATTGGAATTCAGCTTATTTAAAGATTGCTTCAGTATTTCCTTTCCAATCGTAGCCCAGTCATTTCTTGGTCTTGGCGCATATTTTTTATTTTTTACTTGGATTGAGAACAACAGCGCTTCAGAACTTCAAATATCCAATTTGATACGCAATGTTTATCTCATTTTATCTATTCCAACCTGGGGTTTTTCGACAGGAATAAATACCATGGTATCTTTATTTATTGGAGGCAATAAGAGACAGGCAGTCATCCCAATCACCCATAAAACCAATACACTAAATGTGGCAGCTACTTTGATGATAGCTTTACCAATATTGATATTCCCTCAAATATTTTTATATCCATTGTACGGGGGATCAAATGACGGCCTCATAGAAATGTCTAAGGGGCTGCTCTTGATGCTCAACTTGATTTTGCTGTTCTTCGGTGTTGGGTCAATTTATTTAAATGGCATTATCGGCACTGGACATACCAAAACAGCTCTGATCATACAGGCATTGGCGACCTTGCTTTATTTGATCTATGAGTTTATCGTTTTGAAGGTTTACAAACTCAATTTATATTGGGCTTGGTCTGGCGAATTTGTCTATTGGGGGTTTATTTTGATCATGTCTGTCATTTACCTGAAATCAAGGAAATGGCACTTTAGAAAATTTTAGCTCGGATATATTTTTGACTTAAAAATAATTCGCTTAAAACTAATTATACACTACATTCGTTGCAATTTGTATTAAGTTTTATATCATTAATATTTAACAATGAACAAGCTGTATTACCTTTTAATAATAGCATTATTTGCTTCCTCATGTGCAAGAAACCCGGTTACCGGAAAAAGAGAATTGACCATTATTTCTGAATCGCAAGAAAAACAAATCGGTCTGGAAAGTGATCCCCAAATACAAGCTGAGTATGGTGTTTATGAAGACGCTGTACTTCAAGCTTTTATTACTAAAAAAGGAAACGAAATGGCCGCCATTTCTCACCGTCCAACACTTGGTTACGAATTTAAAATTGTGGACTCTCCCGTCGTAAATGCATTTGCAGTTCCTGGGGGATACATTTACTTTACCAGAGGAATCATGGCCCATTTTAATAATGAGGCGGAATTTGCTGGTGTGTTGGGACATGAAATTGGTCACATTACGGCCAAACATGCCAATGAAATGCAAAGAAAACAACTTTTTACGCAATTGTTATTGATAGGAGGAATGATTGCCTCGGAGCAGTTTAGACAATATGCGGATGTGGCGAGTAATGCTGCAAGCGTACTTTTATTGAAATACTCACGGGATAATGAGTCACAATCAGATAAACTTGGCGTAGAATATTCTACTGAAATCGGTTACAATTCTCATTATATGGCTGGTTTTTTCAATACATTACAACGATTGAGCGGACAGTCTGGTGCGGTACCAACTTTTATGTCTACTCACCCTGATCCAGGAAATCGTTTTGTAGAAGTCAATAAATATACAGATGTCATTCAAGCGGCAAAAAATCTCAATGATTCACAATTGATGGAGAAAAGAGATGAATATTTGAGAATGGTAGATGGAATAGTTTATGGTGAGGATCCACGCCAAGGATTTTTTGAAAACAATGTATTTTACCACCCAGATCTCAAATTTTTCTTCAATGTTCCAAGTGGTTGGATGACGGTCAATACACCATCAAAAGTACAGATGGCGCCAGAAGCAAATGATGCCATTCTCACTATGGAACTAGAAGCTGGTACAGATTTAAATGCTGCTGGAAAAGCGCTGGTAGAACGCAATGGTCTCAGCGTTGTAGAATCTACCAATACAACCGTAAATGGACTGCCGGCTTTAGCTATTTTAGGAGATGTGATTCCACAAGATCAAAATGGACAGCAAGGTGAAGCGATCCGAGCAATGGTGTACCTAATTAATTACAACGGTGCTATTTATAACTTGACTGGCTTGAGTTATAAGAAGACTTTTAATAATTATTACAACACTTTTCAAAATTCGATGAAAAGCTTCAATGTGTTGAAAGACCAGTCCAAAATCAATAAATTGCCTTCAAGAGTGAAAATAGTTTCTGCAAAAAGAGACTATACCTTGCAAGACGGTCTGAAAGATTATGGAATGCCACAAGCACGATACAATGAACTTTCTATACTCAATGGTATGGAACTAACAGATAAATTAAAGACTGGCATGCTCTTTAAAGTGATTGAAGAAAGAAGAAATAAATAATTGAGAAGATAATTATTTGAGAGTCATATAATTATGGTTATAGACAAGATTTTTTTATAATTTTAGTGGAAAAATCTTGTCTATACCAAAATCATTGTTCTATATTTGCATCGCTTTTCGAAGCTTTAGTTCTTTTTATAATGCGGAAGTAGCTCAGCTGGTAGAGCACAACCTTGCCAAGGTTGGGGTCGCGAGTTCGAATCTCGTCTTCCGCTCTCAATCAAGAGGGCGTGTATCAAGACCATAATGCAAAGGAAATTTTGAATTTTGATTGCACTGATACACTCCCTTTTTTTGTCTGCGCCCGGATGGTGGAATCGGTAGACACGCAGGACTTAAAATCCTGTGGCTATAATGGCTGTGCGGGTTCAAGTCCCGCTCCGGGTACTTTTTTTAAATTGCAATTTTAGTTTTTTACTTCTTCTTATCTTGACAATTGCGATTTACTTCAAAACATTGTGATCTCACATCTTTCTCGTTCTCTCTTTTTTATTTTTATTGTAACAGATTTCTGGGGTGTTAGGCAACAATTACTCATTTACTTTATCAAATTAAATGAGACATCTTGGCTCAGCATTACTTTTGTCATCTCAGGAAATCATTACTTAAATTCGATATCCTATTATATAAGTGTTTTTAAAAATTAAGAATTCGTCAGATCAAATGGTATGTCATTGAATGAACTTAAAATAGCTAAAAAAAGTCTCACTGAAACTCTGTTGAGCTTGTATGATGAACGTGAAGCAGCCAATATGTTGAAATATTACTTTACGGATAAATTTACAACGGAGCAACAGCAAAACGAGGAATACATGGTCACAGAAATAACCAAAGATATCTTGAGGTTTAAAAGCTTTGAGCCATACCAATACATTGTTGAAAAAGCCTTTTTTTATAATAGATTTTATTATGTTGATCACAGAGTTTTAATCCCACGACCAGAAACCGAAGAGTTGGTATCGCTTGTTTTAGACCATTTAGCAGAAACTCCCAATGAAAAATTAAGTGTATTAGATATTGGCTCTGGCAGTGGCTGTATTGGTTTGACGATCGCTTTGGAATCCAAACATCACTCCGAATTGTCACTGACTTTGGTAGATATTAGTGAAGAAGCTTTGCAAGTGGCTCAGCGCAACAGTCATGAAAATAATATTACTCCGCTGACAATGAAGCTAGATTTTTTAGACGAAAAGCAGTGGACAAAGATTCCAAAAAGTAACATAATTGTGAGCAACCCACCCTATATTGATCTGATGGAAATGAAAGAAATGCTCCCAAATGTTTTGGATTTTGAACCTTCATTGGCACTCTTTGCTGACCCGCCAGTAGTTTTTTATAAGGCGATAGCAAGGTTTGCAGCATTTCAAAACATTAATTCAAAAATATTTTGTGAGTGCAACCCTATTTATATTCATGAAACCCAAAAGGCTTTCGAAGAAAATGGTTGTCAGGATATCGAAATAATTCTGGATTTACAAGGCAAGCAGCGATTTATCAGAGCAAATTATACACCTAATCTTACTTAAGAACGAACTACCTTTAGATATACTTTTTTAAAAATCTTTTATTACTTTTGCACACCTGCCAGGAAATCGCATATTGCTTTCCAAACATATTTAGTTACTTATACAACAGCTCGATAATATGATCTACAGCTTTGCCAAGGAAAATAACAAGCTCAAGGAACTGGCTGATCACAATGGAGCAACGTGGATCAATCTTTATCCACCATTTGAGCACGGTGAACTGGATGAAATCAGTGCAGCTTATGATATTCCACTCGATTTTCTCACAGATTCACTCGATATGGATGAGCGCTCTCGATATGAAAAAGACGAGGACGTCATATTGATACTTATCAACACTCCGATACTGAATGATGATGCAAAGGAAAGTGAAGCAATTTATATTACAGTTCCGGTTGGTGTTATTTTATCAGAGAAGGTAATAATTACCGTGACAGGTAGGGAAAATCCCATTCTAGAGAAATTTATGGAGGATAAAGTAAAAAACTTTGATCCAAGCGATAAACAACTTTTTGTCATTCAAATTTTTGAGCAAACAGTATTTAGATTTTTGGATTGTTTGAAAAAGCTGAACCTCAAAAGAAATTTGATCGAGCAAGAGTTATACCACTCCAGCAGAAATGAAGAACTTCAACAATTGTTGAGAATAGAAAAGAGTTTGGTTTATTTTGTGAATAGCCTCAGTGCAAATGATTTGCTCAAAATGAAGATCAAACGAACCGATGTACTCAAAATCGGAAATATGGAAGCACACACTGACCATTTTGAAGACATCATCATTGATAATTCACAGGCATTAGAAATGTCAAACGTATATACAAATATCTTAGGAAGTACCATGGAGGCATATGCTTCTATTGTATCCAACAATATGAATATTTTTATACATAGACTCACCATCATCACGATTATCCTGATGGTTCCTACCTTGGTTGCCAGTTTTTATGGGATGAATTTGGAGTACTTACCTTTTAGAGAGAGTAAGTTTGCCTTTCCCTTCATCATCATTTTTTCCATCGTACTAGGCTTTGGACTTATTGCTTGGTTCAGGAAAAATAGACGTATCTAGTCATTTTAACAGAAATTATTCAAGTCTGTCTACCCCTACCCTTACTGCAGTTGAATAATATTCAACTGCACACCTAGTCGTATGCATATAAAGTGTTGATATTCAAATATATATGCCTATTAAAATATTAATATAATGATTTCATAACATTATAATAATATTATGAATTTGTGTAATGTCAAGAACATCAGTTGTTTAGTAACTTTACCAACATAGTGTGGAAAACTTTGACAATTCTTTTTCGCATATTAGATTAAAAATATTCTTAATTTGTATCGTGATGAGTAATCAGAAGCAATACAGGTTTAAGGGCTTATCGAGCCTATCCACTTAAACATAACCAACTCATATAGAGGACATATTATATAAAGAAAAAAACTATTGGTTTTATTCTTCAATAAATTTTTCTCTCTAAAAATAAGGTATTACTTTTGACTCCCCGCGAAAAAACATATATGAAATATTTAGTTATAAACACTGAAGTAACCTTTATAAACGAGTAAAATAAAACCATGACAGCGCAATTAGAACCCATTCTGCAAGAAAACCCCGGTAGATTCGTGATCTTCCCCATTCAACACGATGATATTTGGAAATTTTACAAAAACTCAGAAGCCTGTATCTGGACAGCTGAAGAAATTGACTTAGGCCAGGATTTAACAGATTGGGAAAACAAACTCAATGACGAAGAGAAACACTTTATAAAACACGTCTTAGCATTCTTCGCAGCAAGCGATGGTATCGTGAATGAAAACCTCGCTGAAAACATGGTGAGGGAAGTGCAATATACTGAAGCTAAGTTTTTCTATGGTTTTCAAATCATGATGGAAAATATCCATTCTGAGACATATTCCCTCCTGATAGACACTTATATAAAGGATAATAAAGAAAAGGATTATTTACTCAATGCCATTGATACCATTCCGTGTGTCAGGAAAAAAGCTGATTGGGCATTGAAATGGATAGATAAAGGAAGCTTCCAAGAAAGATTGATCGCTTTTGCGGCAGTAGAAGGTATCTTTTTCTCTGGTTCTTTTTGCTCTATTTTCTGGTTGAAAAAACGTGGTTTGATGCCCGGGCTTACCTTCTCCAATGAGCTTATCTCTAGAGATGAAGGAATGCACTGTGATTTTGCATGTCTTTTATACCAAGATCACATAGTCAACAAACTTCCACAGAGCACTGTGCAAGAATTGATCAGCGAAGCCGTAGAAATTGAAAAAGAATTTGTAACAGACGCACTTCCTGTAAAACTCATAGGAATGAACGCTGATATGATGTGCCAATATATCGAATTTGTTGCCGACAGATTGCTATCTTCTTTGGGCAACCCCAAATTGTACAATGTTGAAAACCCATTCCCTTGGATGGAAATGATCTCAATCCAAGGTAAGACCAATTTCTTTGAGAAAAGAGTTGCTGATTATCAAAAAGCTGGTGTAAACAGCGATAAAGAATCACAAGTTTTTTCATTAGACGCAGATTTTTAGTTCCATATACCAACCGACTCAATTCCGTAACCGAGCCCAACATTATTATCAAAATTTTTAAAAAAAGGAAAAATGCAAGTCATCAAAAGGAGTGGAAAACGAGAAGCAGTAAGTTTTGATAAGATCACTGCAAGAGTCAAGAAATTGTGCTATGGGCTCAATTCTGACTTCGTAGATTCTATCGAAATTGCTAAAAAAGTAATTCAAGGTTTGTATGATGGTGTGAGCACCACCGAACTCGACAACCTTGCTGCAGAAACAGCAGCATCTATGGCGGTAATACATCCTGACTATGCGCTATTAGCAGCCAGAATAGCGGTAAGTAACTTACATAAGAATACAGATAAATCTTTCTCAAATACGATTGATGTATTATATCACTACATTGATCCGATCACCAATCAAAAAGCAGGCTTGATTGGAGAAGAAACTTACAATATTGTCAAAGAAAACGCTGATAGACTAGACTCAGCCATCATATTTGATAGAGATTATGATTTCGATTATTTTGGATTCAAAACATTAGAAAGATCCTATTTACTCAGAACCCATGGTCATGTCATCGAACGCCCTCAGCACATGTTGATGAGAGCTGCAGTGGGAATACATGGTAGTGACATTGAGTCTGCTATTGAGACGTATAATTTGATGTCGGAAAAATGGTTTATTCACGCAACACCTACTCTTTTCAATGCAGGTACTCCTAAACCACAATTGAGTTCATGTTTCTTACTAAGTATGACAGATGACAGTATTTCTGGCATTTTTGAAACATTGAGTAGATGTGCAAAAATTTCCCAGTCTGCTGGTGGTATTGGTTTATCTGTTCATAACGTAAGAGCTAAAGGTTCTTACATCAAAGGCACAGGTGGAACATCCAATGGTATTATCCCAATGCTCAGAGTATTTAATGACACTGCAAGATATGTAGATCAAGGAGGTGGAAAACGCAAAGGAGCTTTTGCTGTTTATCTAGAGCCATGGCACGCAGATGTTTTTGATTTTCTCGAATTGAAGAAAAATACTGGAAAGGAAGAAATGCGTGCAAGAGACCTATTTTATGCCATGTGGATTCCAGACTTGTTTATGAAACGTGTCAAAGCCAATGAGAAATGGTCACTTTTCTGCCCTAATGAAGCGCCAAACTTGTTTGATACAACAGGCGATGATTTCGAAGAACTTTATGAAAAGTATGAAAGAGAAGGCAAGGCTCGTCAAGTAGTCAATGCCCAGGAGCTTTGGCTTCAGATCATGGAATCTCAAATTGAGACGGGTACGCCATACTTGTTATACAAAGATGCAGCCAACAAAAAATCAAATCAGAAGAATCTGGGCACCATCAGATCATCTAACTTGTGTACAGAAATTATTGAATACACAGCTCCTGATGAAGTAGCGGTTTGTAATCTTGCTTCTCTCAGTTTACCACGATTTGTGGATAAAGAAAAGAAAACCTTTGATTTCAAAAAACTGCACGAAATAACCAGAGTTGCCACTCGTAACCTCAATAAAATCATAGACATCAATTACTATCCAATTGAGGAGGCACGCAATTCCAATATGAGACACAGGCCTATAGGTCTAGGTGTACAAGGTTTAGCTGATGTGTTTTTGTTATTAAGAATGCCATTTGATGGACCTGAAGCTGCACAACTCAACAAAGATATTTTCGAAACCATTTATCACGCCGCTTTGACTGAGTCTAATGTACTTGCTAAAAGAGATGGTGCATATTCGACTTTTGAAGGATCACCAGCAAG
>JAKQLF010000367.1 GCA_029567325.1 Bacteroidota bacterium
CTACCCAATCTGTAGACACTTCATTATCTTGAAGTGATTGATGCCAAAGACTTACAATTTTTAGATTGGATTGTAAGGATTCTTTTCCGCCTTTCAATAGGATTTTATTCCCTGATTTGAATGCGATTCCTCCAGCTTCAACGGTTACGTCTGGTCTTGATTCATAAATAATCAGAATTGTCCCGAACGCAGCTGTTTTATTGTAAATTTTCAATCCATTATCATGAGTAAAATCAAATCGAATTTGACCCACAGGATCTTCTTGACTTGCCAATTGTTGAAGCGAAAGAATCATTCCGTCAATCTTAGCATCGTCTACCAAAAGTCTTTTCTCCATAGCTAAATCCCCACCAGAATAACTATCTAGATCTTGTTGATTTACACTTTTGATGTTTGCTCTTTCTTGTTCCAAAAGAATAGCCATACGGTTTAAAACTGCATTTCGTTTTTCTATGGATAATAGTTGACTCATGATTATGCTTTTATTTGATTGGCTTGTTCACTTACGCTTATTTCTTCTAAAGATTCTTTTAAAGCAACAATAAAAGTATCAATAGCTTCCTTCTTGATTGTCAATGGAGGAAGAATTCTCAATAAGTTTTTATTGTTAGCATTTCCAGTGAAAATATGTTTTTCGATAATCATCTTTTTGCGCAACGTACTGACATCAAAATTGAATTCTACTCCCAGCATTAATCCTTTTCCTTTTACTTTAATGACTTCAGGCACTTGTTTGATGGCTTCTAAAAAATAAGCATAAACGTCATTGACGTTATCCATCAATTTTTCACTTTCAATAACATCCAAAACCGCTATTCCTGCAGCGCATGCCAAATGACTTCCTCCAAATGTTGTTCCCAACAATCCATAACTTGCTGTAAATTTAGGAGAAATCATGATACCACCAATAGGGAATCCATTTCCCATTCCTTTGGCTAAACAAATAATATCCGCTTTGATATCGTGATGTTGATGTGCAAAAAACTTTCCACTTCTGCCATAACCCGATTGCACTTCATCTAAAATTAAAATCACATCATATTGAGCACATACTTTCTCTAAAGCTTGAAAAAATTCCGTTGTTCCTTCATCTAATCCTCCCACACCTTGAATTCCCTCAATAATTACACAACAAACATCGCCTTTTTGTAATTCTGACTCAACTAAACTAATGTTATTTAAAGGCAAAAAAGTAACTACTTGTTGAGCATTGATTGGAGCTACAATTTTCTTGTTATCCGTTGTCGCAACAGCTGCTGAAGTCCTGCCGTGGAAAGCATTTTCAAAAGAAATTACTCTAGATTTTGCAGTATGAAAAGAGGCCAATTTCAAAGCATTTTCATTGGCTTCAGCTCCTGAGCTACATAAGAATAAAGTATAGTCTTCGTATCCAGATAGCTTGCCAAGTTTCTCAGCCAATTCCACTTGCAATGGGTTTTGAATTGCATTCGAGTAAAATCCAATGTTATCCAATTGATTTTTGAGTTTGGCTACATATTCAGGGTGTGAATGACCAATAGAAATTACTCCATGACCACTATATAAATCTAGGTATTCAGTACCATTTTCATCTGTAATAGTGCAATCTAAAGCTTTTACAGGGGTAATGGGATATAATGGGTAAACGTCAAATAAGTTCATGTTTAATTATTTAAAGATTTAAAAATTGAAGAATTTAAAAATTTGTGTTTCTCAAACTAAGATTTTTTAATCATTAAATCCTTCAATCTTTTAATAATTTTTAAAATCCACTTGGTTTCAAATGCAATCCAGTTGTTTCATCCAATCCAAACATCAAATTCATGTTTTGAATGGCTTGTCCGGAAGCGCCTTTGGTTAAATTATCAATAATTGAAGTAATCAAAAGCCGGTTTCCTTTTTTGAGTAAACTAATGATACATTTATTGGTTTGCACTACTTGTTTCATATTGATGGAAGTAGTTGTTATAGTAACAAAAGGTTGTTTGGCGTAAAAAGTTTCATATTTGGCAACAATTTCTTCTAGACTTTCTTCAACAGTGGTGTATAGTGTTGCAAAAATACCTCTGGTAAAATCGCCTCGGTTTGGAATAAAAATTAGTTCATTGGAAAAATTAGCTTGCAGTTGGTTTACGCTTTGGTTTATTTCACCCAAATGTTGATGTTCAAAAGCTTTGTAATGTGACATATTGTTGTTTCTCCAACTAAAATGCGAGGTTTCTGACAATGCAACCCCAGCACCTGTGCTTCCCGTGGTTGCATTAATATGAACATCAGAGGTAAGCATTCCATTTTTTGCTAATGGCAATAAAGCTAATTGAATTGCGGTTGCAAAACATCCCGGATTGGCGATATATTGAGCCTTTTTTATTTTTGTTTTATTCAATTCAGGTAAGCCGTATATAAAGGTTTTTTCGTCAAATAGGACATCCTTATTCAATCTAAAATCATTACCTAAGTCAATAATTTTGGTATGGCTGGCAAATTGATTTTGTTCTAAAAATGCTTTTGATTTTCCATGTCCTAAGCATAAAAAAACAACATTTACATTTGGATTTATACTATCTGTAAAATTCATTTCGATATCTCCCAATAGGTCATGATGTGCAATCGAAACTGGTTTTCCAGCATTTGTAGTACTATATACAAAATCAATGGTTGCATTGGGATGAAACATCAATATTCTGATGAGTTCTCCTGCAGTGTAACCAGAGCCTCCAATTATTCCGACATTAATCATATTCCAAATGATTTACAGATGAATAAATTTTTTGTGCGTTTCCTAAAATTTTTATGAATCCTTTAGCATCATCTGAGGTCCAGGCATTATTCATTTCGCCATATTGTCCGAATCCTGTATTCATCAAATCATTCTCAGATTCTATTCCGTCCAATGAAAAATGATACGGTTTTAAGGATACTGTAACCGTACCATTTACTGTGGTTTGCGTATCTTCAAGGAAAGTTTCTATGTTGCGCATCACAGGGTCTAAAAATTGTCCTTCATGAAATAGCATTCCATACCAGTTTCCTAGTTGCTCTTTCCAATATTGCTGCCATTTTCCAAGGGTATGTTTTTCAAGTAAATGATGTGCTTTTATAATAATTAGTGGCGCCGCTGCTTCAAAACCTACTCTACCTTTTATTCCTATAATGGTGTCGCCAACATGTATATCTCTACCAATAGCATAAGCATTGGCTAATTTTTCTAAAACTACTATGTTGTTTGAAGGCTTGTCAGCTTTTCCATTAACTGCCACTAATTCACCCTTTTTGAATTCCAAAGTAACTTTTTCTTCGCCTTCTTTTTGCAATTGAGAGGGATAGGCTTCACTAGGCAAGGGCTGTCCAGAAGTCAATGTTTCTTTTCCTCCAACGCTAGTTCCCCAAAGTCCTTTATTGATAGAATATTGCGCCTTTTCCCATGAATAGTGAACACCATTTTTTGCAAGATAATCCACTTCTTCCTGTCTCGATAATTTTAAATCTCTAATAGGAGTGATGATTTCAATTTCTGGGGCGATGGTTTGAAATATCAAATCAAAACGAATCTG
>JAKQLF010000016.1 GCA_029567325.1 Bacteroidota bacterium
AATATTGTCGAAAAAATTCATAATTTTACTGTGCATAACTAGGTTGTTTGACGATGAATTAGTGGTATAATACAAAGTTAAACAACCTATTATGTATTTAATATAAAAATATATAAATAATTAAGTTGACGCTAATGCCCATTCGGGGTTGGATCGGCTGCAATGTGTTTTCAAGCACAGAATCCAATTATCAAATGCTATAAATGCATTCAGTTTTCAGAGATCAGGTTTCAGATTTTTGAATTTGAAATATTACAGTCTAGCTCCTCCAGGCTTGAAATATGTCGTACCTACGGCACGAGGTCTTTTTTCCTTTTTTGGTTGTACCAATAGGCTGTCCCTAACGGGACATGGAGTTGTTGAAAGTTGCACCCATTCATCAACCCCAAATGGGCCCAAATGGGGTTGAATTGGCCCCAATGTTTATTCAAACACAGAATCCAATTATCAAAAGGTCTGAATAGAATTGATTAATAAGCGTAGTGTGTTCAGCTTTTTATAATTAGAAATATTATAGTCTAGTTCCTACAGGCTTGAAATATGTCGTACCTACGGCACGAGGTCTTTTTTCCTTTTTTGGTTGTACCAATAGGCTGTCCCTAACGGGACATGGAGTTGTCCAAATTTGTTGAGGCTGGGAAATGAAAGCTTTTCGTGAATTCGTGGCAAATCTGCAGTTTTGCAAATCAGCAGATTCGCAATTTCGCGATTCAGCAATTTTGCAATTTCTTCTTTCATTGTATCTAAGAACAAGCAAACGGCCCAAACGCCTTTTTGATCGTTACCTTTTCATTTATGGTTTCAGCAATTAACACATAATATTCATTGCCGCCCGGTAACACTCTGATGATGATATGGCCGAAAGTGCTTTTGTAATTGTCAGTAAGCCAAAAACCTAAAGTTGCTTTTGTAACTTCCTGAATATTCGTTGCAAATATATTTTTTTCTCCTTTATATATATGATTACTGATCAGCCTGTGTAAAACTTCCTCGCCAGGATGATTGCTACTCCAGGATTGTTGCACAACGGTTTGTGGTTGTAGGTATGCAAGAGAGTTTTCATTTACTGCGTCTCTGCAACCATGGTGATTGAGAGTCATCACTTCTACTTTTCCAACAACCTTTGCCATGGGTGTTTCTACATCAAACCATTCTGGCATTCCAAAACCTTGTAAACCAGTGTTATCACCTCCATTGAAATAATCAAATTTACCATAACTAATTTTTAGAGCTAGACTTAGAGGATTCTCATTAAATCGGCCTAAACTATCAATAACATTTTCTGGTTTGAAATATTCAAAAACGCTATTGCCTGTTCCAGTCCAGATCGTCCCATTGGATTTTATTCCTCTGATAGAAAATTCAGGATAACTGGATTTTTTATATTTCAAATGTATTTGCTCTGTACTTCCTACATTTAATTGTTCTGCCACTAGTCCATTTTTCTTTTTTTGATATTCAATGAAGCGCTGGAGATTGAGAAATATACTTGGCTCTTTTTGATACGCTATTTTTAAATTAGTAGGGAAGTTATAAGTTGGATAATTTCTGTCGATTAACTTTTTAATAGGTAGAATGTCTCCCACTTCTGTGATACCGGTAAGTTTATACGATCCATTTTTTGCAGTTTTTGTTGAAGCAGTGATCCCACCAATGTGGTCATCATGATAATGTGTAAGTACCGCATAATCAATACTTGGCGCAATAACTTCTGGTAAAACTTGATTGATGTAAGTCGCAACCCATTGCCCTGCAGTTTTTGAGTCATTTGGATAGGGTGGAGTCGAAGTAAGAGGAACACCACCTTTTCTTAGTTTTCTATCTCCAATATCTCCAGCATCTATCAACATCGTTGTGCCATCGGGCATCACGAAAAAGGCACAATCACCACTGCCAGTGACGATATGATGAATATCGAGATAGCCCGGTCGCCATGTGATACTTACGGTATCTTTTCCATTTTGAGCTTTTGCTGACACATGAAATAAGAATGTAATCAACGCTCCTATTAGAATTTTTTGCATAATGCTGGAGTTTTATCTGATGAAATCGAGTTCATGTCGATAGTTAAGCTTGAATATCTTTAGTTACAAAAAACTTGTTTTCTGAAAATTCTTTTGTTTAATATTCACACACTGTAGAATAAAGGTACATGATTTATTAAGTACTGGAAATAGATAATAAGTTATCTGATAGTTATATTATCATTGTTTGTGTTTTTCAAACAAATGAAAAAAGTTTCTTTTACATATAATGACATGAACTTGTTATATTAAACTATTTTTATATATATTTGTCCAAGAATCAACTTTCTCATGAGCAACCTCGTTACCAAAAGATTTATAAAATGCCACAATGAGTTGCTGGATAATCAGCAAGTAAGGAGTAGTAGCATGATGGCTCAAGCCTTGGGTGTTCACAGGCAATCTTTAAATAGAATTATCACTGGTGATTCAGACGTTACGGTACAATTACTCGAAAAATTTGTTGAATTATTTCACGTAAATCCTACTTATTTATTGACTGGCGAAGGCGAAAAATTTGTAGACCAATCTCAAGTTTCTGAGGCAACCAAGATAGCATTTGTACCAAGATTGGCTTATGCTGGATATAGTGAGCAGTTTCAAGATCCGGCTTTTCTCAATCAATTGACTTACTTTTCTTTACCTGATCAAAAATTTAGAGAGGGTGAATTCAGATGCTTTGAAATAGCGGGTGACAGTATGCAGCCAACATTCAACGCTGGTGATAAGGTGGTTTGCTCACATGTGTATAATGTTTATTTTGAACAATTACTCAAGGATGGTAAAGTCTATGTAATCGTCACAGAAACTGACATCTTCTTAAAGCGTATTATCAATAAAATAAAAAGTCATAAATCAATCTTATTACTTTCTGATAATGAACATTATGAACCTAATGAATTGGCTATTCATGAAGTAAAAGAAATATGGAAAGTTGAACTGAGATTGTCCGATGATTTTAATTTGAATGTTGCAGAAAAAATGCAAAAAACCCTTTCATAAAACAGCACGTATTTTCCCAATTTTTTCAATATTTTTAAAGAGCTTTTTTATAATGTGTTATTATAAACAATCTAGCAGTTTATGCCTCATTTCCATATTCGAAAACAAATAATTTATTAGCTTTACAGTCATTATTGCGATAAGAAAATGCTTGCAAAAGTCGTTTAATTATAGCCAATATAATGCAAGTCAAATATCTGTTGAGTGAGTTTTCAATTCATACAAATACAAGGGATATTTATGCTTAAAATTTTGCCAATCTTAAAAAAGATTTCAGAAAAATTATTCAATACCAGAGCAGCTGGATTATACATGTTGTTATTTGCTGCTGCAATTGGAATAGCCACATTCATAGAAAATGATTTCGGTACGAGCGCCGCTCAAAAGGTAATTTTCAAATCTCGATGGTTTGAAATATTGTTGGTCCTTTTTGGAATTTCCATCATTACCAATATTTTCAGATTCAATATGATAAAAATGAAAAAGTGGGCATTATTGATGTTCCATGCTTCAATCGTTGTCATCATTATTGGTGCTGGAATTACCAGATACTTTGGCTATGAAGGTGTGATGCACATCAGAGAAAAGGAGGCATCAAATACCATTTTATCTTCTGAAACATCGCTCAATTTTCAAGTACTCAAAAATGGAGATCAATTTAATTTCAGTGAAGATGTATTGTTCGCTTCTTTGGGAAACAACCATTGGAAGGGATCTTATTTGATTGAGGATGATTTGATTGAGGCTGAAGTCACCAAATTTATTCCAAACCCTAAGCAAATATTGACACATGACCCAAAAGGTAAAGCCACCATAAAAATTGTTTTTGCAGGTTTGAATGGAAGGGAGGAATATTTTGTACAAAATGGGGAAAAGAGCACTATCAAAAACGTGCTTTTCAATTTTAGCCCTACTGAGCTGCCAGGAGCAATAAATATTCTTTTGCAAAATGATTCTTTATTCCTTAAATCAGACCGAGTTCTTTCTCAGAAAGTAATGGCTACACAACAATCGGATACCTTGTATCCCAATGGTAATTATTACCCCCTCATGTTGCGATCCATGTATTCTGATGGATTAAATTCTTTTGTTTTCGGAGATTTTGATAATTCAGCAATAGTGACTTTGAGTTCAGAATCCCCAAAAGTGAAAGGAGAAAGTAATACGGCGATTGCTTTGAGTATAGCACTCAATGGTGTGAAACAAGAACAATTGGTATTCGGACAAAAAGGTTTGCAAGGAGTACCAGTCAGCTTTGCCTTTGGAAATTCTCTTGTCAATGTTTCTTATGGTTCAAAAGAAATCACTTTACCATTTTCAATAGGATTATATGATTTTATAATGGAAAAATATCCGGGCACAAATAGTGCAGCGTCCTATGAAAGCAAAGTGCAATTGATAGATGAAAGAAATAACATTCACCAGGATGAGCGCATATACATGAACCACATTTTGGATTACGAGGGATTTAGGTTTTTCCAATCGTCTTTCGATCAAGATGAAAAAGGAACCTATTTGAGCGTCAATCATGACTTTGTGGGAACTTGGGTTTCCTATATTGGATATATTCTACTGACGATTGGTTTGATATTATCCTTATTTTCTAAGGATAGCCGTTTTGGTCAAGTAACACAAAAAATTGAAAACATGAGAAAGGAAGGAGGAAGTGTGGTGATGATGTTGCTGATCTGTTTGACGACAACATTTGTCTTCGGACAAAATAATGTACAAACTATTAATCAGGCTGTCAGCGCGGAACATGCGGCAAAAGTTAGTGAGTTGGTCGTGCAGGATTATAAAGGGCGGATGAAGCCAATGCATACTTTGACTCGTGAATTATTGCGTAAAGTATCCCGAAAAGAAACTATGTCTGGGCTGAATGCGGATCAAATTGTATTGAGCATGTTGGCCAATCCTTCAGGTTGGTATGAGCAATCCATGATTAAGATAGGCAAAGAGGAAAGCATACAAAAATTATTAAATACCACATCTGATATGGTCACTTATAATGCTTTCTTCAAAGAAAATGGCCAATATTTATTGCAGGAAGAAATCCGAAGAGCTTATAGTTTGCAACCCATTGATAGAGGAGCATTTGAAAAGGATTTGATGAAAATAGATGAAAGAGTCAACATCATGAGTATGATTTTTTCTGGAAGGATTCTCAAAATAATTCCTGTTGCAGGTGATGCCAACAACAAATGGATTTCAAGTCAGGCAGAAGATGGTGAAGTTTCACCTGCACAACCGCTTGCAGACAAGTTTTTTTCATCCTACGTTTCTGCCCTTCAAGATGGAATATCAACCAATAATTTTAATCAAGCAGATTTGATTATTGAAGAATTGAAAGCTTATCAAAAAACAGAGGGGGTAGGTGTAATACCATCATCAAGCAGAATTAAAGGGGAAATATTACTCAATAAGTTGAATGTATTCAGTCGACTATCCATGTTTTACGCACTTTTAGGGATGGCATTTCTCGTGTATCTTTTTCTTTCTGTGTTTAAATCCGACAAAAATTTCAGCAAGCCGTATAAAATCCTATTTGGACTTTTTCTACTGGGATTTGCATTTCACACGATAGGACTAGGTTTGAGATGGTATGTTTCTGGCCGTGCACCTTGGAGTAATGGATATGAATCTATGATTTACATTGCTTGGACAACTACTTTGGCAGGGCTTTATTTTGCGAGGAAATCATTTGGAGGCATGGCAGCCACGTTGATATTGAGTGCTACTTTATTGCTGGTTGCAGGTTTGAGTTTCTTAGATCCTGAGATCACTCCGCTAGTTCCTGTTTTGAAATCTTATTGGCTGACCATCCATGTTTCTTTGGAGGCAGGAAGTTATGGTTTTTTGATGTTGGGGGCATTGATTGCACTCATCAATTTGATTTTGATGATTTTCCTTACAGATAATAATAAAGACAAAGTTTCCAGAATTGTAAAGGAAATGTCTTACATCAGTGAAATAACTTTGATTGGAGGTTTGGCAATGGTAAGCATTGGTACCTATTTGGGAGGAGTTTGGGCAAACGAATCTTGGGGCAGATACTGGGGTTGAGATGCTAAGGAAACGTGGGCATTAGTGACCATTTTGGTTTATGCTTTTATATTACACATGCGGTTGATTCCAAAAATCAATGGTTTATTTGCTTTTAATATTGCCACCTTATTTGGATGGGCATCAGTCATTATGACTTATTATGGTGTAAATTATTATTTATCAGGTTTGCATAGTTATGCTGCAGGTGATCCAGTACCAATTCCACAATGGGTTTATATCTCAGTAGCTACAGTTATTACCATCAGTTTGTTGGCGTATTACAAGAAAAGGAAATTTCCGATTATTAGTTGAGTAAAGCCTTCAGCCAATGGAGTTCAATCCCTTGCAAAAGCAGGAACAGGTAGGATTTCAATCCCTTGCAGAAGCAGGGACACGTGGGTGGACAATGAGAGTTCAATGAGATCAAGCCTGAGGCGCTATTCCCATGGGGAGCAATGCACCTACACAGTATAGGTACGCAATTCCCAGCGGGGTAATTTCCCTTCGGGGCAATTTCCCCGCTGGGAGCAATGCCAAAGGTGCAATGGATTTCAATAGGAGACCAATGGAGTTCAATGCCTTCGGTGCAATTGGCTTCGCCAGCAATATATCTACTCAGTTTCAATGAGTTCAAGCCTCCGGCGCAATTCCCTTCGGGAGCAATGTACCTACACAGTGTAGGTACGCAATGCCAAAGGCGCAATGGAGTTCAATCCCTTGTAGAAGCAGGGACACCTGGAGTTCAGGACTGCGGGGTAATTTGCCTTTGGGAGAGATGGATAAGTTGGATTCTAATCAGAATCTTCTATTGATTCTGGTATTTATTCTAATGGATTGGTCAACTGGTTGGTCTGTGAGTTCTGCTAAGAAACTCAAGTTATATTTTTTGTTGAATTTATAAGAAAACCCTGCACCATAATATTGGATAACAGATTTTCTTTCTCCTTGAGCATAATTATAATTAACGGATCTCCAGTAAGATTCAAAACCTAGTTTATAGCCAAAATCTCTGTAATATTGAATTGCATAAATATTACTTTGTAAATAAGAGGAGTTGTTTTTATTGTAATTGATAGAAATTGAGCCATTTATGACTGGAATTCTGGAAATGCTCAAAAATGAATTGATGTTAGTAGATTGATTTTGACTGCTACTTTGAAAACGAATGGAATAACTACCTCCCAAAGAAATATTTTTCATTGGTCTGATTGAAATTCTAGCCCTGGCGCCTTGTCTGGCAATGTCATCATCGAGCATTTGCTCTACATCAGTTTTGAATGTTTCATAAAAAATGATTTGTTTTCTAGAATCGTAGGAAAATCCAAAGTTGACGGCTTTTCCAATTCTGTAATTTAAAGAAGTATATAGATTGGTAAGCCTGAAATTTGTAAAACTTATGCCGTTTATTTGATTGAATAAGTCAACTTCAGCTGATGAAAACAAATTTAAATTTTGGTAGATAGTCATGCTATTTTGAAAATAAGCATACCTCCTATCTACAGGTCTGTGATTGTGTTGCTCAATAAATCCTAAAGTAGTTTCAGTATGCAGTTTATCTGATATGGTAGACCTACCAATGTAGGCACCGTATTGCATGAGATTGGCATTAAAACCAAAATTGAAAATATCTGGTCTGAAACCTGCAATTGCGCCTGCATAATTTTTTCCAATATACTTCTCAATTTGTACGCCATCTACTGCAGCTATCGAACTGAATTTTTGATTTATCTTTCTGCCAATATCAATAGTAGTTGATTCGTTGAGTGCGTATTTGACAGCGAAACTGTATATTCTCAAAAAACTGGTTTGTTGTTCATAAGTTTTGTCTTTTGGAATATAATTTTTCCAATAATTGATATAAGCTTCAGCTGAAAATTTGGAATTTTTAATATTGAGTGCATTCATATTAAGGCGGTATGCAACTCTGTGTCTATTATTATTTTCTGCAAGAGTGCTATAAGTAGCTACCATTAATCGTGCACTTAGGTTTTCCTGATTTTTTAAAGGCAACTTTTCTTTTTTAGTCGTGTCAGCTTGGGCAGTTATTAAGACAGGTGAAACTTTATTGGTGTCAGTTTGAAATTTGGTGTCAGCATTTTGTTCTACCTTACCTTTGTGAAAAATTATGGCATCTTTTTTTGTAGAACAACCTTCTTGGATAGCAGTTGCACAAGAAGTTTTTGATTTATGATGAACAACCAGACAAGGTCTTAAATCGTTGCGGCCAGATAAATATAGAGTATCGCCAATTTCTATTTCAGCAGTATTGTCAAATTTGACATAAACATTTTTGGATGTAATAAAACTTACTTTTCCTTGCAATAAAGAGGAGTTGTTTTGCCCAAATAAAACAAATGCCCAAAGACAGAAGATGGCAGTAATTATTTTTTTTCGTTAGCCATGTTAATCTCTTCCATCAGGGTGACAGCCATAACATGAAGTTGGTGTATATTGATAGCCCGATTCACCTCTATGATCCATATCTACTTCCGCTTTATTGTTGTGTTCATGGCAGTTTATACAAGTAAATACAGCATAATTTGCTGGATTTGTGTGACAATCTGCGCAGGTATTCCATTCACCGCGATGGGTACCACTATAAATTGGGAAATACATTCCATCATGATCAAAACTACTTGGAGACCATCTACTCTCGTCATGACATTCACGACAATCGGTCGGGAACTGAGCCTGAGCGTGATTGGGGTTTCTTGTTGCGTTATAATTTGGTAAGTGACAACCTGCACAAGTATTAGGTGTGTTGCTATAACCATTTGCGTGACAAGCGACACAATCATTAGCTACCTGAGCATGAGCCCCATTCAGTGGGTAGAAGGAATTATGATTAAATGAAGATGGGGACCATCTAGATTCGTCATGACACTGTTTGCAATCGGTCGGGAACTGAGCCTGAACATGATTTGGATTCGTCACTGCATTGTAATCTGGCAAGTGGCAACCCGCACAAGTATTCGGTGTATTGCTATAACCATTTGCGTGACAAGCTATGCAATCATTTTTGACCACCGCGTGTGCACCAATTAAAGGATAAAAAGTATTGTGGTCGAAATTAGCTGCAGGAGCCCATCTAGCTTCATCGTGACATTGTTTGCAATCGGTTGGGAACTGAGCCTGAACGTGATTTGGATTCGTCACTGCATTGTAATCAGGCAAGTGGCAACCCGCACAAGTATTCGGTGTATTGCTATACCCATTTGCGTGACAAGCAATACAGTCATTTTTGACGGCTGCGTGAGCTCCAATTAAAGGATAAAAAGTATTGTGGTCAAAATTACTTGCAGGTGACCACCTAGCTTCGTCGTGACATTGTTTACAATCGGTCGGGAACTGAGCCTGGATGTGATTTGGATTTGTCGAAGCATTGTAATCTGGTAAGTGACAACCTGCACAAGTATTTGGTGTGTTGCTATAACCATTTGCGTGACAAGCGATACAATCATTAGCTACCTGAGCATGAGCCCCATTCAGAGGGTAAAAGGAATTATGATTGAATGACGACGGAGACCATCTTGATTCATCGTGACATTGTTTACAATCGGTCGGGAACTGAGCCTGGACGTGATTAGGATTTGTTGAAGCATTGTAATCTGGTAAGTGACAGCCCGCACAAGTATTCGGCGTATTGCTATAACCATTTGCATGACAAGCGATGCAATCATTTTTAACAGCTGCGTGAGCACCAACTAAAGGATAAAAGTCATTGTGATCAAAATTAGGAGCAGGCGACCACTTGGCTTCATCGTGACATTGTTTGCAATCGGTCGGGAACTGAGCCTGGACGTGATTAGGATTTGTTGAAGCATTG
>JAKQLF010000036.1 GCA_029567325.1 Bacteroidota bacterium
ATGATCGCTTACCCAATCACAGGAATGTGGAAATGGGGTGGAGGCTGGTTGAATGAACTAGGTTTCCATGACTTTGCAGGTTCTTCATTGGTTCACTCAGTAGGTGGATGGGGCGCTTTAGCAGGTATTATTTTACTCGGAGCTAGAAAAGGGAAATATACTCCGACTGGTATCAAACCAATCCCAGGTCACAGTATGCCTTTGGCAACAATAGGTGTATTTTTACTTTGGTTTGGATGGTATGGTTTCAACGGTGGATCTGTACTTTCGGCTGATCCAGGAGCTGTTTCATTGGTTTTTGTAACCACCTCACTTGGCGCTGTATCAGGTGCCATTGTAGCATTCGTCACAGCATATTTTATGTTTAAATCTTATGACCACTCCATGTTGTTAAACGGTATTTTAGGAGGTCTTGTTGGAATCACAGCAGGCGCAGATGTCATTACACCCATGGAGGCGATCATTATTGGAGCAGTTGCTGGAGCTTTGATCCCATTTGCAGTTGTATTCTTTGATAAATTGAAATTGGATGATCCAGTTGGTGCGACTTCTGTACACTTAGTTTGTGGAATCTGGGGAACACTTGCAGTAGGAATTTTTGGTGAAGGTAAAGACATAGTTGCTCAATTGACAGGTATTGCAGCAATTGGTGTTTTCTCATTTACATTTGCCTTCATCCTTTTCTACATATTGAAAATAACAGTTGGAATCAGAGTTTCAGAATCAGAAGAAGAAAGAGGTCTCGATATTACCGAGCACGAAATGGAAGCTTACAAAATGTTTTAACAATCTCTCCCTTATAAATGAAAGCGGTTCTCATCTGCCAATGAGAACCGCTCTACAAAACAAACACAATTCACGAACCGTGTCTATCTGACTAAATCGAAATACAAAACTAAGATAATTCTAAATAAAGCAAATTAAAATTTGTGTGATTATTATCAGGTTTTATAAAATTAGGAAGATGCGGTTGTTTAATCAAAATTTTAAACAATTAAAACAATTTTTAACATGAGGAAATTTTATTTTCTAGTGGCTTTTTTGGCTGTGATTACTCCAGCATTTTCCCAAATCCAATTGGATTCAAGCTTTACTTTGAGTGGTTCTGCCGATGTCTATTTTAGAAAAAACATCAATGGTTCTAATACTAGAGTGATAGATGGTTTGCCTTCAAATACGACTACAGCGCCAGGATCATCTTTTGCAAATTTGCCAGGATTTTCTCTAGGCATGTTCAATCTTATTGGAACATATTCTACTGAAAAATATGGTTTTAAAGCAGATATGGTATTTGGTCCAAGAGGTGCTGACGCGGTATTTTTATCAGCTCCAGCGTTAAACATCGTTAACCAGATGTATGGTTGGTACCAATTGAGCGACAAAGTAAAAGTAACTATGGGTAATTTTAATACTTATTTGGGTTATGAAGTGATTTCTCCAACAGTAAATTACAACTACTCTACTTCTTATATGTTCTCTTATGGTCCATTCTCTCATACAGGTTTGAAACTTGATTTTGACCTTGGATCTGGGTTGTCTTTTACGGCTGCATTGATGAATCCAACTGATTTTACAGACTATGATCCTTTTGGTCAATTTTACTATGGTGGACAATTGGGATATGCAGGAGACAAAGGATCTGCATTTTTGAATTACTTGGGTGGTGATGGTTATAACCAAATAGATCTTACTGCTGGAACACAATTGACTGATAAGTTTTTCTTAGGCTTGAACGCAACTTCAGCTTTTGACAATTTTTTTGGCGCGGCTATTTATGCTCAAGTTGCAGCTACAGAAGCTTTGGGTTTTGGAGTAAGGGCTGAGTATTTTGCAAATGAAAGTCTTGATATGATCGTTCCAGTGGATGAAAGTGTAATTGACCTTACATTTTCTTTAAATTACACGGTTGGAAATTTCAGATTGATACCAGAAATAAGGGTTGACTTATTTTCAACGGAAGCAGTAACAACCGATTCAGATTTTATAATCACAGAAGGGGCATATGTGCCATCTGAATTCAGTAAAAACTTAGCTTCTTTTGTTTTGGCCGCTGTTTATTCGTTTTAACAAAATGTGAAGTTTTGTGCAAAAACTTCGAAAAAAGTAGATGAATCAATAAATGATAGTTGATATATCTTTAGAAATTAATTAATTTACAACTGGTATGGTTTTCGTAGTTTTGCGAACCATACCGGTTGTTATTTACGAGGGTTAGTGTTTAAGGGAAAATTAAAGAATTAATGGAAAAAAACTTAGAGCAAGGAAAGGGACTATATGTGCCAGAGTTAGAGTCTGATGCATGTGGAATAGGGTTGATGGCAAATTTGAATGGAGCTCCCTTACACACTTTGGTCGCAGATGCTTTGACAATATTGGAAAATATGGAGCATAGAGGCGCTTGTGGTTGCGAAGCTAACACAGGCGATGGCGCTGGTATTCTTACACAAATACCACACGAATTCTTCAAACTTTATGCAGAAGATCGGGGCATTGTTCTCCCAGCAAAAGGCAAGTATGGTGTAGGTTTTGCATTTCTACCCAAGGATAGAATTCTCAACTCTTCTTCAAGAAGTATGGTAGAAATATATGCAGAAAAATATGACTTTGAACTCCTCATGGTCAGAGACGTGCCGGTGGATAATACCATGATAGGTTTTTCTGCCTTGTCTACAGAGCCAGATATGGTTCAGTTTTTTATAAAGCCCATGACAGAAATGTCAGAAACCGAATTGGAAAGAAAACTCTATGTATTAAGAAATAGTATTGTAAGGGCTGTGGCTAAAACCCACCCCGAAATTTCTGAAGTATTTTACTTTAGCTCATTCTCCTGTAAAACCATTGTTTACAAAGGTCAACTTATTGCCACTCAGGTAAGACCTTATTTTACAGATTTGTCTGACCACTTCTTTAAATCTGCTGTTGCACTTGTGCATTCAAGATTTAGTACTAATACGGTACCAAAATGGAAGTTGGCTCAACCTTTCCGTACCATCGCACACAACGGCGAAATTAACACGGTGCAAGGAAACGTCAACTGGTGGAATGCCAGAGAAAAAGACTTGAAATCAGAAGTATTTTCTGCGGATGATTTAAAAGTATTAGAACCAGTTTGTAGTAAAACACTTTCAGACTCAGGTAACTTTGACGCAGTATTGGAATTCCTCATCAGAGATGGCCTCAGCTTGCCACATGCTTTGATGATGATGATACCAGAGGCATGGCACTCAGACAACAGCATGCCTCAATATAAAAAAGACTTTTATGAGTTTCATGAAGCCATCATGGAGCCTTGGGACGGACCAGCATCTATTTGTTTTACAGATGGAAACGTCCTGGGGGCAACATTGGATAGAAATGGCTTGAGACCTTCAAAATATTGTTTGACATCAGATAACTTCCTCATCCTTGCTTCTGAGTCAGGAGTCTTACCCATTGCTCAGGATAAAATTATCTACAAGGGTAACCTCAGACCTGGACAAATCCTGATTGCTGATTTGGACCAACAAAAGATCATAGGTGACGAAGAACTCAAACAAATTATTTGTAAAAATAGACCTTATGGAGATTGGCTTGCTGCCAATAGAATCAATATTGAAGACATACCTGCCATTGAGGTAAAAAGAGATGAATCCATAGATTTGATGACCAGACAAATTGCTTTGGGATATACCAAAGAAGATGAAGAGGTCATCCTTGATTCTATGATCAAAGATGGTAAAGAACCGATTGGCTCTATGGGCTCAGATATTCCTTTGGCGGTTTTATCAACTCAGGCTCAACACATTACGCACTACTTCAAACAACAGTTTGCTCAAGTAACCAATCCACCGATAGATCCTATCAGAGAGCGGCCTTTCATGAGTATTGAAGGTTATTTGGGAGGAAGTGGAACAGTAAATAGACCTGTTGAGAAAAATGCAAAGGTTATTCGTATTACAACTCCGATACTTTCTACAACCAATTATGGAAAGTTACTCAATAGTGAAGCCCATGGATTTGACGTGAAAATCTTTTCTGCAACATTCAACGCAGAAGACACTTCTGATCTAAAAAGGTCACTGGAAATTTTGTGTAAAGATGTGGCACAAGCGGTAGAAGATGGTTCAAAAATCATCGTTATTGACAATACTTGCATCACCAAACATCAGGCTGCCATACCTTCTTTGATTTCTACGGGAGCACTACACCATCACCTCATCAAACTAGGAACTAGAAGAAGAATTTCTTTAGTTGCCAAAACTGGAGACACCACTGAAGTACACCACTTTGCATGTTTGTTTGGATATGGCGTGGATGCAGTTTACCCTCAACTCACTTTTGACAGCATTGCTGAAATGGTCAAAGGCGTTGAAGGAATGTATTATGAAAAAGCTGAGAAAAATTACATCAAGGCAGTTGCAGAAGGCCTTTATAAAGTAATGTCTAAATTGGGCGTTTCAACCATGCTTTCATATAAAGGAGCTCAGGCTTTTGAAGCAGTTGGTATTTCATCCGAAGTTATTGACTTCTGCTTCAAAGGAACCATTTCTAGAATTGAAGGAATGACTTTTGAGCAATTGGCCAAAGAACAACTTCACGTTCACTTTTTGGCATTCAATGCAGATGTGGATGATTTGATTGAGTCTGGTAGATATCAGTGGAAAAGAAGGGGTGAATTCCATCTTTTCAACCCTACTTCGGTGCATCTCTTACAACATTGTACCAAAACGGGTGATTACAATGTGTATAAAAAATTCACAGAAGCTATCAACGAACAGTCCAAAAGGGCTTGCACCCTCAGAAGTCTGTTTAAGTTTAAAAATGGTAAATCAATTCCAATAGAGCAGGTGGAATCAGTTGAGTCGATCATGAAAAGATTCGCAACTGGGGCTATGTCTTTTGGTTCAATTTCGGAGGAGGCTCACACCACATTAGCCATAGCCATGAATAGAATTGGTGGCAAAAGTAATAGTGGAGAAGGTGGAGAAGATCCCGCAAGATATAAAGTAAGACCCAATGGTGATTTACTAAGGTCTGCTATCAAACAAGTCGCTTCTGGTAGATTTGGGGTTACCATAGAATACCTCAACAATGCCGATGAGATACAAATAAAAATGGCACAAGGTGCAAAACCTGGAGAAGGTGGCCAGTTACCAGGGCATAAGGTTGACGACAACATTGCCAGAATCAGACACTCCACTCCGGGTGTAGGTTTGATTTCGCCTCCTCCTCACCACGATATTTATTCTATTGAGGATTTGGCTCAATTGATCTTTGATTTAAAGAATTCCAATAGAGATGCCAGAATCAGTGTAAAATTGGTGTCTAAAGCAGGCATTGGTATCATCGCTTCTGGTGTTGCAAAAGCTCACGCAGATCACATCCTCATTTCGGGACATGATGGCGGTACAGGTGCTTCACCTTTGAGTTCAGTAATGCACGCTGGTCTGCCTTGGGAGCTTGGTCTATCTGAGACGCATCAAACTTTGGTGAAAAATGGCCTGCGCGATCGGGTTGTTTTACAAACGGATGGCCAAATCAGAACCGGTAGAGATATGGCTATTGCTACATTATTAGGAGCTGAAGAGTGGGGAATTGCTACTGCAGCTTTGGTGGTCAATGGTTGTATCATGATGCGAAAGTGTCACCTCAATACTTGCCCGGTTGGTGTTGCAACACAAGATCCAGACCTCAGAGCTAAGTTTGACGGCAAGGTGGAATACCTCATCAATTATTTCAACTTCCTAGCACAGGATTTAAGAGAAATCATGGCTCAATTAGGATTCAGATCCATCAATGAGATGGTGGGCAGAGCTGATTTATTGGAAGCAGACATTGCAGGAAAACATTGGAAGTACCAAAACCTTGATTTAAGCAAGATATTCTATAAAGAGAAGTCTCCTGCTGGTTATGAGAACCAAACCAACTATCAGTCAGTTGCTCAGGATCATGGTATTGATGACATTTTAGATAGGCAATTGGTGAAATATTCTGAGTTGGCCATTACGGACAGAATTCAAATCAATAGTGTTTTCAACGTAAGAAGTACAGATAGAGCAGTTGGTACCATGTTGTCTAGCGAAATTGCCAGAAGGTATGGTTTGAAAGGACTGGAACCTGAATCAATTAAGTTTAGATTTAGAGGTTCTGCCGGACAGAGTTTTGGCTGTTTTGGTGCAAGAGGAATAGAATTTTTGTTGGAAGGAGAAGCCAATGATTACTTCGGCAAAGGATTGAGTGGTGCTACTTTGATAGTGGTACCAGATAGAAATGCCTCTTTTGATCCTTCTGAAAACATCATCATTGGAAACGTTGCATTTTTTGGTGCAACTTCTGGCCAATCGTTTATCAAAGGATTAGCAGGAGAGCGTTTTTGCGTGAGGAATAGTGGAGCAGAAGTCGTTGTAGAAGGTGTTGGTCACAATGCATGTGAATACATGACTGGAGGACGGGTGATCATACTTGGAAACACAGGACGCAATTTTGCTGCAGGTATGTCTGGCGGCATCGCTTATATTTTTGATAAAGACAACGGTTTGGAAGGAAGAATCAATCCAGAGATGGTCACTGTAGAAACGCCAGATCACGATGATTTTGAATATGTGAGATTGATGGTGAGGGAGCATTTCAGACACACCAGTTCTATGAATGCCCTCGCAATTTTGCAGAATTGGGACGAAGCGAAGTATACTTTCAAAAAAGTAATTCCTACAGAATACAAAGCTGTTTTGGAAAAAAAGAAGGCTTCGTTGGTTCAAGCGAAACCACAAGTGGCTCAGGCAAAATAAATATTAGATAATAGGTTATTGAAAAAATAAGAGATGGGAGATATTCTTGGGTTTAAAAAATTTGGCAGGTCAACACCGATGTCAAGAGATCCAAAAGAAAGAATTAAGGATTATAAAGAAATATATGAAAAAACATCGCCTGACCATGTGAAAACACAAGGCTCCAGGTGTATGGATTGCGGAATTCCTTTTTGTCACAATGGTTGTCCTCTAGGCAATATAATTCCGGATTTCAATGATGCGGTACACAAAGAAAACTGGAAGGAGGCTTATGATATCTTATCAATCACCAACAATTTCCCTGAATTTACCGGTAGGATCTGTCCTGCGCCTTGTGAAGGATCTTGTGTATTGGGTATAAACAATGACCCGGTTGCTATTGAATACATAGAGAAATCAATCATCGAAAGAGCTTATGCCGAGGGTTGGGTGACACCAGTTAACCCGGAGCGCACTGGTAAAAAGGTTGCAGTGGTAGGTTCTGGACCTGCTGGACTTGCTGCAGCTGATCAGCTCAATGCTGCCGGCCATTTGGTCACGGTTTTTGAAAGAAATGACCAGGTGGGTGGCTTGCTTAGATATGGTATTCCTGATTTCAAGCTGGATAAAACGGTGGTTGAAAGAAGGGTAGAAGTGATGAAAGCTTCGGGAATTACCTTTAAAACGAATACTTGGATTGGTGTGGATATTGATGCCGCGGAGTTAGATAAAGAGTTTGATGCCATCATACTTTGTGGAGGATCTACAGTTCCGAGAGATTTGAGAATTCCGGGAAGAGACGCAGAAGGTGTTTATTTCGCAATGGAATTTTTGGAAAAATCCAATAGGTTTGTAGCTGGAGGGGCAAAAGGTGATCCTGCTATTGATGTAGAAGGACTTGACGTCATTGTCATTGGTGGTGGTGATACTGGTTCTGACTGCGTAGGTACAAGTAATCGTCAAGGAGCTAAATCAATAACCCAAATAGAGCTGTTGACAAAGCCCAAAAACATCAGGGGAGATGTGGATCCATGGCCTTTATGGCCTATGATTTTGCGCACCTCTTCATCGCATGAAGAAGGCTGTACAAGAGAATGGTCTATCAACACCAAAGAATTTGTAAAAGACTCAGAAGGCAAATTGGCAGGACTCAAAATCAATGAAGTGGTTTGGGATAAGGATCTTATTACTGGCAAATACACCTTTACAGAGGTAGACGGAACTGAAAAAATACTTCCGTGCGGAGCTGCATTTTTGGCCATTGGATTTTTGCATGGTGATCCCAAAGGTATCATGGCACAATTGGGCGTTGACCTTGATGAAAGAGGCAATGTGCAGGCAAACAACTATCAAACCAGTGTACCAAAAGTTTTTGCTGCGGGCGACATGCGACGTGGTCAATCACTGGTAGTTTGGGCCATTTCAGAAGGTCGTGAAGCAGCCAAAGTAGCTGATGAATTTTTGATGGGTGAACGAAGTTTATTAGATACCAAAGAGAAAAGTTTGTACGCCATATAAGGCTTAATTTCAACAGAAAAAATATAAAGGAGGAAACTATGGCAACATGGTTTCCTCCTTTTGTTTAAAACAGCTACTTCAAATATCTGGCTATCCTATTTGAATTTACCATTGCATAAGCAAAATATAATTTGGAATTCGTTGCTTAATTAAAATGAAAGTCGATTTCATGCCAATACATATAAAATTTTAATTTATTTGTATTTGTTTAGAATAGCATGTTTTATGATTATATTTTATCGCTATATGATATTTAATTTTATTTCATAAATTATTTAATTATGTATAATAGACTGATATTAATATGATTAAGTATATAAATTGTTTAATACAGAGGCTTATTAATTAAGTGGCGCATTTTTTGTATTTAAGTTTTGGATTATAGAATGCTTATTCTATATATTTACATTACTTCTAATATAAGAAATTACAAAGATCCAAATGCACCGACTATTTCAAAGGTCACCATTTCAATTATTGCAACTAACTACAAAACTACTTACCTTCAAATTTTGTTATTTTTTACTAAAATTTAAAAAGTCTTTTTGTGGTATATTTTTTCCGTCTTTGTATAATCGGTTTTACAACAATGGCAAGAATGGTTTATTTTTTGTGAATAGCCTATTTCTCATTTCTTTGCCATTTTTCACTTTCAGTCTACAAGCACAGAGTTACACTGGAAATGGAGGAGCTCTGCAAGACTTTGATCAAACCATCAAAACAGACACATTCGTAATTGTAGTAAATGCTGCAAGCAAATTGGATGGTAAAAAAGAAGGTCTTAGAAAGGTTTGTATCGATATTTCTCACGCAAGATCCTCTGATTTAAAAATATCACTTACCAATCCTGATGGTAATACTATTTGGCTTACCAATAGAAATGGCGCTGAATCAGGAAGAGACTATACACAGACTTGTTTTTCTCAAAATGGTTTTTTTGGTTACATTCATCAAAATAAAAATCCATTCAATGGTGAGTTTATACCAGATGGTAGATTTGAAAATTTAAATGAAACAAATAGCAGTCTCAATGGTCGTTGGTTGCTCATCATTGAAGATTTGAGGCCTGGAGTTAAAGGTTTTCTGGGTGCATGGAATTTGCAATTTGGTAAATTGGATAATATCAATACCAAAAAAAGATGTAGCTTGGAAAATCCAAAGTATTGTAAATGCGAAGAAGGCAAAAAAAATGGAGACATGTTGCCGGATTTAGTGCTATTGCCTTCTTTTACCAAAAATCAATTGGATGAATACGGACCTGATCATCCTCAATATCCAAGTCAAATCAGATTTGCTGCCTCCATTGCCAATATAGGTTACGGACCAATGGAAATAAGAGGTGACCATGAATGGTATTGTTCTGATTCAAATCAAGCAGTTGATAGTGTCAGTATTTGCAAAGATGGAACCTATGCAAGACAAAATATCCTGCAGAGGATTTATTACAAGGAACGCAATGAAATAAAATATAAAGAAGTAAAGACAGGCACCAACTATTACGACTCCAAACCTGGCCACAATCATTATCATGTAGATGATTGGGTGGAGTACAGGTTAAAACAAGAGCTTGAAAATGGTCTTGAAAAAATCATTTGTAAAGGAGTGAAAGTTAGTTATTGTCTTTTTGATAGTGGTATCTGTAATGAACAAGATGATGTTTGTAACATCAATAATAAAAGGTACGGCATCAAATCACTCAAAAATTACAGTTTAGGAAAATATACCAGCTGCCATGCTGGTGTGCAAGGCATTTCTGTAGGAGGTTATGACACATACGGAAGTATGTATGAAGGGCAATTTTTGGAATTACCTGCAGGTACAAAAAACGGTTCTTATATTCTGGAAATAGAAGTTGATCCCAAATCGATCTATATAGAATCAAATAAAAAAAACAACATTTTACGAATTCCTATAACACTGACTCGTCAGGAAAATCTTTAAATTAAAACGAATACATGAAAAAGTTAATAGCTACAATGGTAATGTTGGTTTCTATACAACTCGCAAACGCGCAGTATAGTTGTCCCGCATGTACACAAACGGTCAATACTAATAATGCGACTATTAATGCTACAGCTGGTGTCGACGTCATTTGCATAACTGCAAGTGTTACCAATACCAGTTTTAATAATTTGAATACTGGAGATATTATTTGCGTTTCACCAGGGGTAACATGGACCATGCCCACAAATCTCAATTTCAATGGATTAGTCACTTTCAGAATAGGAGAGGGAGCAAACGTGACTTTTCCAGGAAGTGGAAGTAACGGCAATTTGCAAATTGATAACTGGGGAAATTTAACTTTCACCAACACTAGTGGTGTAAGTTTTGTGGCCAATGGTGGATCGACTATGCTAGTGAATAATTATGTTGGAGGCATGATCGATGGCACCATGGTGGCCAATGTCACCTTTGGCAACGGTGCAGATTTTTTCAACCAAGGCACCATGAATTTCAACAACCTTGAATTAGCAGAAGCTGCTAGCCCATTCAATGATGCCAGTGGTATCATCAATATAAAAAGAACCATCTACATACACTCGTTTGGCTTTGAAGATTATGGTTTTATAAATACTACTTGTGAAGATACAGGCAACCCTGCTTGGAATACTTTCTGGATTGCTCAAGCAATCAATGGTTGTGGTTTGACAGTAGGAGACAAGGGACCTTTTTCAGTCTTGATCGGGCCAAATACCTGTACGGTGGTTACTGGAGCTACTCTAATCAATGGGCCAATTATGATCAATGGATATTATGAAGTAAGCGGGGATTTTACTGTCAATAAAATAGTCTCTGGAACTGGGGATATTGTAGTGACCAATGGAGTAAGTAGAACCCTAAATGACGGAGCACTTACTGGAGGAGTCAATTTTTATGACGTAAATACAGCGTTGGGATTTGGAAACAATGTAGGTGATGGGGCTATATTTCCACATGGATTGGATTTCAATAATGGCAACCCTCAAGATAATTTTGTCATCCCTGCATCGCAGCCAGTAAATCCATGCCTATCAGGTGGTACTTGTAGCATTGCCACGTCTGGGCTCTCTGCTCTGATGTGTAATAATGCAACCACTACAATGTCTGCAGCAGATGATTATCTTACTTTTAGCCTGAATTCTACGGGAACAGACTTGGCAGCAACGTATAATGTAAGTGTAAGTGCTGGAACGATCACACCGACAAGCGCGTCCTATGGAGCAGCTACAAGTTTTCAATTACAAGCAGGCTCAGCTGGTGGTGGAGACGTCGTTGTGACCATTACCGATGCTGATGATCCAACCTGTCAACTTATTGTAAATATTGTGGATCCAGGTTCTTGCTCTGCAGTAATGCCAGGAAACTTTGACTTAGCATTGACCAAAGCCATTTCCAGTGCTCCAACTCCGACAACCATTGGTTCCAATTTAACTTATACACTCACCATTATCAATCAAGGTGATGTAGATGCTACCAATGTAGCAATTAGTGATTTTATTCCTACCGGACTTACCTTAAACGATGCTAACTGGACAGCAGTTGGCAATACAGCAACCTTAAATACGCCCATTGCTTCTGTACCTGCTATGACCCAATCAACGGTCGATATTAGTTTTACAGTAAATAATCAAGCAAGTGGCACAATTACCAATACGGCAGAAATTAGCAGTGCTTTGGGTGGAACTGACCTCGATTCAAACCCAGGAAATGGTACGGCTGGAAGTTCAGAAGATGATTTTAGTGCAGCAGCATTTGACATATGTATAGTTCCTGAGCTCATTGTTCTAAATGACACCATTTGTAGAGGGACAAGTGTAGATTTGAGTTCTTTGGTTGTTTCTCATACAGGAGATGACTTAGAATATTATACTTCTCTCAGTGATGCGCAAAGTGGCACAAATCAATTGCCAACAAGTAGCGTCACACCAACTAATGCCACTAATTATTTCATAAAAAGTGTATTTAACCCTGCGCAACTTGGCTGTGAAACGGTGATGAAAGTTACCGTGTTTTTGAAGTCTGCAAATTGTGTTGGTATAAGTGTGAATGGACCAGGGAATTAATGTGTTGTTTTATTATTTGAAAATATAATTGATTAAAGAAATAGGCCATTTTCGTGGCCTATTTTCATTTTATATACTTTGGAAGTATAAGTAATTATTTAATTTCAAACATAATTACAAGCTTTTGAAAGTGGCATCCCAGGTGGGTATTTCCAGCATCCTGTCCTCATCCCTATTTAGCCAAAACAAAACACCTCCAAACGGACCAATGTCTGACAAAGGACTGGGAGTAAATGTAATTTCAGTCGCAGTATATGCTTGTGCTCCTTCCAGATTATTCAAAAGATAATCACGCTTTTCGGCCCACACTGTAAGAGGACCAGAACCTTCTTCAATTTTTATGAATATGACACTTGAACTAATTCTACCTTCATTGTTCCTTTTGTTTATATCTTTTGGAATATTGCTGATATCCAGATTGTCACCTTTTTTTAAGGTTCTCAACCATTTTTGAAATTTGGTCTCATAAAGCTTTTTATTTTTCAATTGAGATTGCTTTATATCCTCTGCAGTCAGGTAGTAAACATTGCTCTCAAGATATTTGGGAGCAATGGTTTTCGATAGTTTCATCCAAACATTCAGTTGTTCCTCTGGTGTCAGTGGGTTGTAAATAAACAGGCCTCGTCCATGCTCTGGATGATTGATGAAGTACTTTACCACTCTATTCAAAGCAATGGATTTACCACCAGTAGTTTCCTCGATATATTGCTTATGACGATCGGTGTCAATTTCAATTGCTTCCCAATCTGTTTTTCGTACGCCCATTTTTTTATTTTCTAATAATGGTAAATACGCTTTTACAGGATCAGCAAAATGTAGAGTTATGGCCGATGCTATGGAATAGTATGCTGCTCCAGTATCATCTTTTTGAATCAAAGTTGTTGGTATTGTAATCCCGTTTTCATCCAATGTTTGCACAAAAAACACACCACCTGACCTTAGAAATCCTGGCTTGAATATCATGTCGCCATGTTTGGCATTAGATAAAATTTCATTAAGGTTAAAGGATTCCTCTACAATAATTTGTTTTGGCATATAAATGATGGAATGTTTAATTGGTCAACAATAAAAATTTTCCTAGGTTATTATCAGATAAATATAATGATTTTCTTGCTTTAAATTAATCTGAAAAATTGAATCTTTTGACTTATTCACAAGGATATCCTCAGCACAAATCTTCAAATAATTACCTTATATATTGTTTTTTCAAACAAATGTCATGGTAGAAATTTATCTTATTTATCTAAGCTCGGAAAGGAACCAATGCCTTTCCCACAAACCCGATCTTTCTTTTTTACATCCAAATTTTATGACATTAGCAATGCTTGCATCTTAATAATAAAGGCGCATAAAATTTCAATCATTTGTAATTGTCACATTGTTTATTTCTAATAGACCCTGGTTGACAACAGCTTTAGTAGGTGATGGTGCATACTACCATGCTCGATGCTCAAAACGGAACAAATGCGCTTATTTCATCCAATGTGACACCAAACACAGCCACTAACTATTTCATAAAAAGTGTTTTTGATCCAGAAGTTAGTGGGTGTGAAACAATTCGCAAAGTCACCATCTTTTTGAAATCAGCAAACTGTGTGGGTATAGGCGTGAGTAGGCCATAATTTATAATTAGTTTAATCATGTTTGATTTCAAAATAAAATTTGTATTTGATGTATTATTTCAATTAAATATTCAAATATAAAATACGTATATAATGCTTGTTTGAACAAACACATTGTTGATAGTATCATCATCAAGTAAGCAAATATGATTGAAAAGTTGAGCACATGAGCTTTTTGTTGAAATGAACGGACAATTAAAGAGGCTATAAATACTGGTTTACATATCATAAAATAATATTTTGTTTAAACAATGTCATATTAATTGGACCAGATTGATATTAAGAAATAAAATGTTTTATATACTTATGTAAATCAAACAGATATATATAATTAAAAAACATTTATGTTGAAACGTTAAAATTGGTCAATGTTTTTAATAATTTTGCCCCATTAAGGTTTTTTCTTTGTAAACTTTTAACATAAAATCGCAGCTTTAATCGAGTAGATTTGGGAAAAAGTTTATAAAGTTTTATATAAGGTTACTGAAAAATATTTGTAAGAAAGTTACTCAAATCCAATGGTTTATCTATGCGATTAAAATGTAATTTGTAAAAAAAAAATATGGTTTAAATTTAAACTATAACTTATTGATTATTAAAGACATAATATATTTTTTTAAAAAAATTTAAGAAAATATTAAAAAAATGGTGCATTTTTTGCATTTTTGTCTTTGCTAATAATAGAGGTCATGCTTTTTTCTTGCAAATGTTATAAAGTACAAATTAAGAACACTACCAATGATGTATTACACTAACTCTAAGATGCTGAAGGAATTAGCATTGCATAGAAATCGAGGTGAAAAAGCCTTTATCAAAATGATAATCAATTCTGGTTTAATTCAAATAAACCATTCCATATTATATTACTTATCTCAGAAATTTACCGTAAAAAATCTTTTATCCATGAACAAGATTTCTACCAACTCACTCTTAAGTGTTAAACATGCAATATTGGCTTTAGCCTTCATTGTAAGTGCGAGTCAATTTTCGCACGCTCAAGTTTTACCTCCGACTTCAGGTCCATGCCCAGGGGGGAACGCGATTGGAGGAACTGCCTATATGGACATGAATTTTGACGGTACCGATGATGCCACAGGTGGTTTCGCGGGTGTTTTTGTTTATTTATATGATAATTGTTCAGCAACACCAGACATCCCTTTAGATTCTGTATTGACTGATTCAAATGGGGAGTATTTTTTCAATCAACCTGTTGGAAATTACAGAATAGAGTTTGAGTTGAAAGGCGAATGCGACCACCTTGTTTTTGGCCCAGTAGGCGTTAGTGGTGGTTCAGATGTACAGTTTGTTACTGCTCCTGGATGTTCCTTTGACGTGGGAGTTGCTGATCCGGCAAAGTATTGTCAAGTGAATCCAGCGTTGGTAACTTCTTGTTTTGTAACAGGTGATCCTTCCGCTATGGGGAAGCCACAGGATGCTTTAATTACATGGGCTTCAAATCTCTCTGGAACAGCAGGCGCTAAAACATCACTTTCAAATGCTACTTTTTTAGGAACGCTTTGGGGAATAGCTTATGCAAAAAGTACAAAAACATTATACACAAGTCCAGTTCTTAAAACTCATTCAGGACTTGGAGCAGGTGGATTGGACGTAATATACAGCGTAGATCCTAACACCAACATTGCATTTGAATGGATAGATTTAGGTGATTTAGGAATTCAAGTGAGTGATTTCGGAACGGGTTTAAATGACGGACAATTTCCTACCAATACTGCTCGAGGTTTGAATGTGGAACCACAATATGATGCTCAAGCTCATACAAGAATTGGTAAGGTAGGAATTGGAGACTTAGAAATAAGTGATGATGAAAAGACCTTATACTTTGTCAACCTACATAATAAAAGTTTATATGCTATAGATATTTCTACAAAAACAATTGTATCAGGTTTTCCTTTAGTGATACCAACTCCAACTTGTACAGGAGGTACAAATAGACCATTTGCATTAGGAAAAGACGAAGGTAGAATTTATGTAGGTACTTTGTGCGATGCAAGTTCATCTGGAGCAAGTCCAATAAGTGCCACCAATGACACAGGAGTAAACAATCTTACAGCAACTGTATATAGATTAAATGGTCTTACTTTTCAACAAGTGCTGGGGCCATTTAGCTTAGCTTATGAAAGAGAACCTATGGATGCCTATAATGGGACAATCAATACGACCATTGATAACTGGTTTCCTTGGGTGGACAATGCAGTCCTTGCACCCAATGGTTTCGGACCATCAGGGTCAACTGCTTACCCGACTCCATTATTTACGGATATTGAATTTGCTGACAATGATAATTTAATATTGGGTTT
>JAKQLF010000043.1 GCA_029567325.1 Bacteroidota bacterium
GCTAAAGCTGGAAGCGATTTTAATTCAAATTTCCCATTGCCGAGATTAATTAGAATGGCCGTATTCAAATAGTTTACCTGCGAAATTAATGCATCTTTTTGCATGGATTTGGTAATGATACTATCAATCGGAGCATTGGCCATTTGATGGTAAAAAACAAAATTTTTCCTAATACCATTTAACTCCTTTATTAGGTCGCCTTTTACATGATAAGGCATTTCAATTAATTGGTCATTTTTATCTTTAAAAAATACGGTGGGTATAAAATCATATGATCCATTATTGTCAAAATCCTTGCTGTATATCTTCGCAGGATATTCCGCTGTTGCTTTCACAAGTGAATTGGTGCCATAATTTCCAAGTACATAGTCGGTGTCTCCATCATTGTCGAGATCTGCGCCATTGATACTATTCCAAAAGCCAGAAGTTGCAGTCAATCCATGATCTGTCCAATGCATTAATTTTCCATTATTATTTTTATAAAAAGTAAGTTCAAACCATTCGCCAACGACAATCAAATCTTGCCATCCATCACCATCAAAATCTGTAAACAATGCATCTGATACCATGCCAACTTTATAAGCGAAAATATTAGCATCTAGACGGAATTTTATATTACCATTTTGAGACTCATTAACTAATAAAAAGCTTTGTTCTGGTTTTGGAAATTCCGCTGTTACAAAACGTCCACCTACAAACAAATCAATATCTCCATCTTGATCAAAGTCACTTGCTTTGACACAAGCTGTATTTATATTTGGGTTGGGAAGTAAATGTGATGCATCTGTAAATTTACCATTATCATTAATCAGAAAAATATCTTTGAGTCTAGGATTGTCCTTGCTAAATTCATTGGATCCACAACCGATATACAAGTCGTCATCACCATCATTGTCAGCATCAAAAAATAATGGTGCCAACTCTTCTTTTTCAATGTCTATAGGTAAATCTTTCCCTGCTAGATATTGTCCATTTTGTGAAAGATAAAGTTTCCCTTTCCGCATCGCTGACCCTGTAATATAGTAGTCGTCAGAGCCATCACCATTGATGTCAGACACTGCAATACCAGGACCTAGATTGGAATATTTTTTATATAAAAGTGGGTCAAAATTATAGTCGATATAATCTACTTCAGAAAAAGTATCAGGTCGAATGATTGAATTTTGAACCAAAAGTGTTTCAAAATTAGATTGTTCATTCGTTTTGGTTTGATTAGGTTTTGCATCTTTTTGATAAATGGTTATTGTCTGATTAGTACGAATACCTTTCATGATGGAAATAGACTTATCAGGCCAAGATATCTCCACATCAACCAAAGTATCACTACCAAGACCAAGGAAAATAGTAGGCGTATGTGAAGACAAATATCCTCTAGAAAGTATGTGTTCGTACGTGCTTTTTACATTGGAAGTTTGATATTTTAAATTGGCACCGATGGCTTCTAAATTTGGTTTTTGTCCTACCAATTTTATTTTCAAATAATGGTTGGCATCATTGAGTTTGGAATTGTTTTGATACACATGCGCTATGTCGTTGATATTATTGACAATATAATCCAAATCGCCATCATTATCTAGGTCGCCGTATGCAGCACCATTAGAAAAAGTGGTGGTATGAATGCCCCAATCGCTACTGACATTGGCAAAACTCAGGTCTTGATTATTCCTGAATGCATAGTTTTTGAGTTTGACTTGTGGGATTTTTTTCAGCATTTCTGTCTTAGCTATAAATGCCATATTTTCCGACTGATAATCCATAAAATCTTTGTCTGTGATATCTTTCGGAAAACCGTTGGTAATGATGACATCTCTCCATCCATCTCCATCAAAATCGGCCACCAAAGGTGTCCATGACCAATCTGTAGCTTCGATACCTGCTGAAAGCGCAATCTCGCTAAACACAGGATGACCATATTCAGGCACAAAACCACGATTGAGTTGCAATACATTTCTGACAAACTGATGCGTATATTGGAAAGAAGCATTATTAAGATAATTGGTGTAATTGTTAGCGCCCATCATCGTTTTTTTACGGAAATTGCTTTCAGGAAGCATGTCCAAAGCAATGATATCATCTAATCCATCATTATTCACGTCTGTAATGTCTAGCCCCATGGCTGAGTAACAAGTATGGTTGACATAATCATTAATTTTATTGGTAAAAGTACCATCTTGGTTGTTGATATAAAGAATGTCATTAGACAAAAAATCATTGGTAATATAAATGTCTTTCCAACCATCTTGATTAATGTCACAAATATTGACA
>JAKQLF010000051.1 GCA_029567325.1 Bacteroidota bacterium
ATGGAGACGTCATTTCCTTTTCTGCCAAAGTAAGCAATCTGTCAGAAACGTCCTTAAAAGGTCAGGCAAGACTGCAATTATTTGATGCGATCACCATGACAGACATTACAAATGAGGTAGTCAAATCAGGATCAAATGTAAGTTTTGATATCGAAAAAGGTAGAACTCAAGGTCTTGCGTGGGACCTGGTCATTCCTAACACAAAATACCAAGCCATAACCTACAGAATAACAGCTCAGGCAGGTGACCATACAGATGGCGAAGAGAATACTATTCCTGTAGTGACAAATAGTATGCTCGTGACAGAGTCGATGCCGATGTGGATCAAAGGTAAAGAGACAAAATCATTTACTTTCAATGCATTCAAAAATAACGTGAGTCCTACTAAAAAGGATTTCAGATTTACGGTTGAATATACGTCCAATCCTGTTTGGTATGCAATTCAGGCATTACCATATATGAATACAACCAATAATTTTAGCACACAAGCGGTAGTAGATAAGTTTTATGCCAACGCCTTAGCTTCAAAAATTGCCAATTCACATCCGAAAATAAAAGCAGTTTTTGACCAATGGAGTAGTCGTGACAAAGATGCACTTTTGAGTAATTTATCCAAAAATGAAGAACTAAAATCTGCATTGCTCGAAGAAACACCTTGGGTGAGACAGGCACTTTCGGAAGCAGAGCAAAAACGTAATATTGCCATACTTTTTGACCTAAACAAACTAGCGGGCGAAAAAGCCAACGTCATTCAAAAGTTAAAAGAAAGACAATTGACTAATGGAGGATTTTCTTGGCTTACTGGCGGACGAGATGATGTTTATACCACACAAAACGTCTTGGAAAATATAGGACACTTATATCATCTTGGTGCGCTTGAGATCAATGACCCTGAACTTACCACACTGACTGCCAATGCGTTGAGATATATGGACGATGAACTAGTTATAAGATATACCAAACTCCAAGAATATATCAAAAGATATGGTGGGAATATAAATGACGACCATCTAGATGAACTTTCTGTGCACTATTTGTATGTCAAGACATTCTTTAAACACGTCAATGCCACTCCTGCATCCAAGGAAGCAAGAGAATATTACTATGGTCAAGCCAAAAAATATTGGCTCAAACGTGGTCTTTATACGCAAGCTATGATAGGTCTAATTTTACATAGAAATGATGACAACACCGCTAAGTCCATCGTAAAATCTCTCCGTGAAAAATCATTCTCAAATGATGAATTGGGTATGTACTGGAACGAAGGAAATGGATTCTACTGGCACCAATTGCC
>JAKQLF010000055.1 GCA_029567325.1 Bacteroidota bacterium
GTACATTCGAAAAGTCAGGATTGAATGACCATTGATAAGTACCTGCTCCTCTATTTCCACCCGCTGTCAAACTTACACTGCCATCACAAGTATTTGTATTTCCGATGATTGCAAGAATGAGTGAATCAATCACATCAACAGTCAATTGTTTGGTAACAGAGCAAACACCATCTGAAACTGTCACCATATAAACCTGATCTGTTGTGGCTGTAAGTACAGGATCAGACGGAACTGTCAAATCCAATCCATCAGTTGGGCTCCAAGTATAGGTAAATGCGCTATTTGGATTTAAAACTATTTTTCTTTGTTCTCCAACACAAAGTTCTAAAGGATTGGTAATGAAGTCTATGTCCGCAAATTGTCTTCCTGCAAACTGTTGACTCACAGAAGTTTCACATGATTTAGCATAACTTGCCAATACTGAAACAGAATAAGCAGAGTCTTTAGGTATCGTAAAGGTAACTTCCTGATCAGTAGACGTTTGTAATGCTGATGCTAATCCATATGTCCAAGAAAGTCCTGACTGACCGCTAGTTCCTGTATATCTTGCTCGAAGTGTTACTAAATCATCGGTGGTACATTCTACTTGACTTACAGAAATAGCTCCTCTGGGTCTGAAAGCATTTCCATTAAATGACCTGAAAAATGTCAGAGCACAACCGTTACTCAAAATAACATCCAATGTAATGACTACATTATCATTGCCCATCACCAAATAAGTAATAGAATCCGCATTGATGGTATCACCATTGGTTGTCCAAATAAAATCTGTAACAGTCACTAACGATGACATTCCATTGATGACGGGAACAAATTTGAGTAAAGTATTGGTGTCTTGGCATTCCAGCAAAGTAGTTACCAATGTTACTGTTGGGAAAAAATCTGCTGTTTGGAATGATTTTGTAATGGTATCAGCACAACCATTTCCAGTCACACTCAATGTTGCATTAAAACCAACTCTGTTAGTAGTAAAGGTGATGGTCTTTGCTGAAGAAGTAAAAGTATTTCCATCATCAGTTGTGACCACCCAATTTTGGCCAGAAATGCTGTCATTGCTGCCCCTGTAGGTTGATTTATCCGTCAAAGTAAGTGTAATGGTTTCTCCATCTGCACATGAAAAGTCGGAGATTTCAAAATCAGGAGTAAGCACAATGTCTCCAATCTTGATATTTTTTGTAATGCTAGAGGTACATAAATTATCTGCTTGGACTTCTAAGGTAATGGTAAGGTCTTGTTTGGCACTAACCCTTACAATTGGCGAGGGTCCTTCAAATATAAGAGTTGTACTACCTTGGGTCAATGTCCATCGGTATAGCTGAGTACTAAACTGTGGATCACTAATGGTTGATTGATCGATCAATTGTAAAGTCAAAGAATCACCATCACTACATACCGTGGTTCTAAAATCAAAATTTGCATCATAATCCAAATCAAAAACAGAAACCTTTTTGATTACTTCTGTACGGCACTGATCTGAACCTCTGATGGCTACCAATTGCACATTGTAAATTCCTGCGGCAGGAAAAGTAAAGGTCGGAGTTACCTCTGTACTTTTAAACGCAGCGTCGGTAGAAGGATAATTAAAATTCCATTCATACCTGGTGGCAGTTGTAGACTTATTATCAAAAGTGAGTGTAAGTCCATTACATTCTGTATCTGGTGCTGTGAAATTAGCAACCGGAGGCAGTGCACAAACTCTCACATTGTATTGAAAATCTCTATAAACAGAACCTAGATAAACTCCATTTCTGTATTCTCTTACTTCCACCCCTACCAAAAATTGACCAACCATATTGGGCGTTCCTGTAATTCTTCCTGTGAGGGAATCAATGCGTAAAGGTTCGCCGCCCAATAAATTATTGAGCCCATAACCTGTCTGAAATTGCACTGGTATAAAATCAGGAACAACAGCAAAAGGTTGAGACAACTGAGGTGCCTCTCTGGTAAGACCCAAAATAGGATTCCACAATCTATAAACTAGAGAATCTCCATCTGCGTCACGGGCGCTATTGTCAAAATCCAATGGTTTATCTTTACAAATATAAATGTCTGGCCAATTTTTAAATACTGGTGAAGAATTTGTTTGAGTTTCAGGCACTCTGTCAATCCTAACACTATAAGTACTACCTGCCTCCAACGGATCTACAATGTTATTCAAAGAGCTGTTTCTACAACACCTTTGGTACACAATGTAATATCCGCGAGTATTGTATGGAAGATAGATCTTTGTTACATATTTTGTCTCATGAACACAAACTTGTGCTCCTTCAAAACCGCAATCACTTCTGATAAAAGTGTTGAGCGTATCATCTTCACTATAGGCAACTTTGACTTGGCCATTTTTACCTAAGTCAATTCTTACCCTACCAGTTCGACCGTCGTAAATGCTTAATAAAGCTGGATCATCAAACTGCGCTTCTGGGGAACCCAGATTACAATCTCTCCTTATGGTCAATGTTACTTCGAAAGTATCTTTGCCCAGATATTTGTACGTTATATCACCACCTACGATGTGTGTCGCATTGATGTTACTAATGGAAAATATTAAACCAAGAGCAACAAAAAGCAAACGTATTATATTGATTTTAATATTCATTTTCTGTTTCATTAGTGGTTATAATTTAGCTTTTACACTTATAACCTCAACTTTACGTTCCTTGGAGGCTTTGATACTATATATAGATTCCTTCTCATTTCTGAGCTTGTCATCTACATCTACTGGCGCCAATTCTTCACCAAATGATACTTGATTGATCACCAGGCTGTTGGAATTTAAATAGGCAGCCAATCTTCCACCTTTGTAACTTTTCATTTCATTGATCACACTCATGATCCTTCTTTGAGCAAGTACAAGGTTATATTTTACGTCAAATCTTGGGGAAGCAAAACCTTTGATGGTCATCTCAATTTTCTGACCAGAATCCAACGTAACAAGTAAATCCTCCATGAATAAATTGAGCTTATCAACGCCTTCCTTCATTTCATTGCCAAAAAAATCGTTTGTAGCTTTAGCATCTCCGTTTCTGGTTATGAATGTCTTTTTTCTAGCATTGTATGCGTTGTAAAGAGAACTATAGTTTTTATTGGTTTCAGTTGTTTTCTTATCTGGTTCTGGTTGATCGTTGTCAAAGTATAATGACAATGGCACATAGGCAGACAAGCCCAACTTTTTCAAATAAAGATCTTTCCTGATATTGTTTTCCACTCCTTTGGTATCAATCAATTCAGACACTGTCGTATAACCATCTTTTTTGGCAGTGATCTTGTAAGTTTTTCCCCTCTCCAGTTGAAAGTGGAAATCATTACTCAATTCATTAAATTTAAAAATTTGGGGTTTAGTGGGATCCGTCAGGTCTTCTATTGTTATCGTAGCACCTGCAAGGGCTTCTTTGGTATCTGCATCAAAAGTAAATGCATCCAAATTGATGAGATCCGGTTCTAAGAAAAGCTTTTTCACAATTTCGCCAGACTCTTTTATGTCTGCAGTTGAAAAAGTTATTGAATCAGATTTAAAACCAATTTTTTCTGCTTTTACCATATATTGTTTTCCCCTTTCAATAGGAAAAACATAAACATTGCTGGTATCATGTGTCATCTGTGCCAAAAGTTCACCTGTTGCTACATCATAAAGGCTCACTTTTGCACCGTGTAAATCTTCACCAGTTCTTTTATTGAATGTAAGTGCTTTGAGGCTGATCTCCAAAGGTTTGATATCCAAGGCATAGATATCAAAACAACATGATTTCAACATCTCATCTACATAAAGTGCCCCTTCCCTATTTGAAGACATGTAACCCTTCGTAAAGTCATCAGATAATGTAAAATAAATATCGTGATAACTGGAGTTGTAGGGCGCATCCATGTGATAGATATCTACAATGCTGTCGTTATTGAATGACGCATGGTAAATATCATAACCACCAAAACCTTGTTTACCATCAGAACTGAAGTAAAGGTTTTTGCTTGGAGTATGAAAAAATGGTGTAATTTCTTCTTCAGAAGTATTGATCGCTGCCAAATTGATTGGCGCTGATAGACTGTCACCATCGATAAAACTATACCAAATATCCAATTTTCCTTTTCCGCCTACCCTATCAGAACTAAAAAATAACACCTCTCTATCATCATTCCCAAACTTGCCAATGGCGGGTTGAGTAGTTGTATGTGTGGTATCATTGATGGTCGCAGGTAACATTTGAATATTTGTCACCTTGTCATCTGGCCCTAAGTTACCTTTGTATAAATCACATCTCAATTTGTGGGGTTCAATGTATTCACATTTGGTAAAATAAATAATCGTTTTGTCGAGATTCATGGCTGTGTTACCCAAAGACATGTCAGTATCGTTCAAATCCTTATCAAAGACATCTATGACTCCATCTTTGTCTTGCATGATTTTGGAAATTTGACGGGGAGGATTCAACTTTGATTTTGTCTCTTTAAATCGCATAGATGAAAAAATCAAATTGCTATCTTTTACCATGGCTCCAAATTCGGAATCAGGACTATTGACTTCTGTTTCCAATCTTTCCAAAGTCACATTTGGATCAACATCGTTCATTTTGAGGTTTGCCCAATCGACCGCAACTTTTTCTACACGAGCCTTTTGAGTAAAATAATCCGTATCATCGCTGTATTGCGATAAGTACATGTTGTAATAATCGCCTGCTTTTCCATAATTACCAATCCTTTGGTGCATTTCACCCAGGTAAAAATAAAGCATCTTATCCTCATTGTAATTGAGGGTATCTAAAAGGTATTCGTATCGTTGTATGGCCAGTTGGTAAGAATTGAACTGACGTGCTGCATCGCCGGATTTTTTTAGTGCATTGATATCATTTGCATCAAAATCCAACACTTCATTGAAGTAGACAAGTGCTCCATAGTAGTTTTTTTCTACCAGGGCTTTCTCGCCTGCTTCCACATATTGACTTTTGGTCTGTGCCATGGCACAGGTCGCCCAAAGGGTCATTATGTAAAACAGTATGTATAGTTTTCTACTCATAAATCGTTCTTGGAATTAGTAGATAGGGCAAGCTTTCCTTTGAGAAAGAGGCCTTACTTTTGAAAAAATATAACGCACGTGAAATTCGGGACCTCCACGTTTACTGTTTAATGCATTGTTGATGGTCGTATTATCAACGTCATAACTGAATCCTACATACCATTGCCTGAATTGCAATGCGACGCTTGGAATAAACGAACCAGCAGTTCTGTATCCCAATCCTAGATAAAGTTGTGTTTCTGAACCTCTTTTTTGGTTTAGATAAATTTTTCCTATTGCACCAAAAAGAGATTCCCGATAAGTCGTTTGCAATTGTTGCATGACATTGAGCTGCAAATCAAGCGCATTGATGATTTTGAATGAACCCATAGCAGTCAACGAAAGATGCATTGGTAACCTTTTGTCGTCGGTTGTGTAAAAATCTGTTTTGGGTTGGTAAAGGTGGAAAGCACCTATACCAGCATCAATTTTTGTTCTGGTATTTTTTTGCCATCGGTAATTGATACCAGCGCCAGTTTCTAAAAAACTTACCGCACTCAGGTCAAAATTTTCACCTGAAGCACCTCCGCTGTTGAATTGAATTCCATCCCATTGTTTATCCCATGTGAGCTCAGTAAGGTTAAATCCCCTTCGCGCAAAACCAAGCATGGCTCCGGCGGTTATCAGGTTTTTCTTATCAAGCTCCTTGGTAATGGAACCACTCAAATTGAGTCCAGCAAGAACCAATCTGGAATCACCTTGTTTGTCATAATTGAAGTTGATTCCCCAACCATAGAAATAATCTTTGTTGACGGGTAAAATGTTGCTATCAAAAGCACCACTGAAGGTTGTCCAAGGTACGGGAACAAATCTCCACTGATCTCTGAGGGAAAGATTGTACCGTTGACTTCCATTAAAAACACCTGTAAGCGCAGGGTTTAAATTTTGGGGCGAATTATAAAACTGCGAATAGTGCAAATCTTGCCCATGCAGTCCTATACCGACCCAAATCAATAGGATCGACAAGAAATGAGTTTTAGTGTAGAATTTGTTCAAGGTTATAAGTTTACGTTCTACCCAGAAAGTTTTACCCTTTCTGAATCATTCTTAAATTGAGTTCAATATGTTCATAGTTCTAAGATCAAAAATTGTGCTAATTTTTAATATGAACTAATATTTATGTTTTACAAGCTGATTATCAAGCATATGCACTATAACTATTAATTTTTGGTATTGAAAATGCTAGGTCCGTCGTGTGCAAAATCAATCTACCATCTACTAAAAGTATGGTGTAGTAATCTCATGGAGAGTTGCCTTTTGAATTAGAATTGAATGCTAAAGTAAGCAATAAGACCCAATTGAAAAAAGCTTACTTAAAGAAAATAATATATTATTATTTTTAAATATTTACTTTCTCAACATATTATATTTTGCAATAATAGATAATACTTATTATATATTTCTTAAATATGATAGTCGATTTTTGCCATGTTGCAGTGATAATTAAGAAGATAAGCATTATAAATAATCGTAATTATATTACATTTGATGACTACTAAAATTATACTTATGCGAATTTCAGATATAGGGCAATTGCCAAAATTTTTTGACAGATATATCACTTTGGTGGAGGATATCGATTTGATGTCTGGCTTGGTAAAATATCAGTCACTTTTCACCAATGATGAATACGAAAAAGTGGTGGAATTGGGAGATATGGTTTATGCAAAAGGTAAGTGGACCATCAGAGAAATCGTGCAACATCTCATAGACAATGAACGGGTGCAAAGTTATCGGGCATTGCGTTTTTCGCGCGGTGATATGACTATTTTACCTGGTTATGATGAAGATTTATTGGCGGCGGGTGCGAATGCCAATGATCGGTCTCTGGATGCTTTATTACAAGAATTTGAAGTCGTGCGTAGATCATCATTACTCCTCTTTTCGTCCATGACTGAAGATCAAATGTTGATAAAGGGCAATGCTAATGCCATTGAAATATCCTCATTGTCTCTCGGTTTCCAGATAATTGGACATCAAATTCATCACAAAAATGTCATCAATGACCGATATTTTCCTTTATTGGGCCAATAAAATAATGAATACCCCTAGACTTCCGTTTATGACAAACAAAGACTATAAATGAAATATCATTTACTTTTTTTCCTGTGCCTTATCACTGAGATTGCGTTTGCACAATTCAATTTTATAGGTAATTTTCAATCAAATAATTATTTGGATTGGCATGGTAAAAATCTAGCTAACCCAAGCCCAGAAACACTTGCAGCATTTGATGGATTAAAAGGTTTGGGGTTGGATGCAGAGTATTTGCTACAACCAGACAGGGAACGCCAATTTTACTATCTGGGCAATATAGGTGCTGATATCACTTTGGGAAATGCTGATTATCAGAAAATTATATATCCTCATATTGGGCTTGGTATTCTTTTCTATCCTTTCAATATGAATGGCGATTGCGATTGTCCCAGTTTCTATCAAGAAGGTACTTTTTTTAGTAGGGGTTTACACTTTGCACTCAAAGCCAATGGCGGTCTTATGAAACTTACAGATCAAAAGGGTCAAATTCAAGGATTGTTTGAAGCCAATGCGGGTATAAATATACCGATAAGCAAGACGCAATCCCTTGCCCCATTTGTAGGATTTGCAATTGGTACGAGTGTCAAAAATGCATTATTGGAGGATCAAAATAAATCAACCCTCAACCAGTTAATTTTTGGAGTGAGGTATTCCATTCAGTAAACTTTTGGATTAAGGCTAGAGAAAATCTCCATATCAGTTTGGAATTGAAAAGCTGAAAAAAAGGTGAAAGAAAACAGGTTTTCTAAGTCTCTTTAGGCATCAAAGAATAGCGTTTATGACAACCGTAGAAATCATTTACGATCTCCATACAATTCTTTACTAGGCTTTTCATTAAGCTTCTTCTATCATCTGTCTTCTAGAGAAGAATTTAAAAATACAACCGAACCATAGGCTCATCATATTTCAAATAAAACTATATTTGCATCAGTATTTGGTTGCAAGATCATTAATAATAACTAATGGATTACTGATTAATCTTATTGGTTTAATAAATGGTGGAGCATTAATAGGGAATACCGAGTGTAAATCCGGAGCAGTCCCCGCTTCTGTAAGTTTCAAATAAAAGCATCTGCAATTATGTCACTTTCTGAAAAGAAGGGAAGGCTGCAAGGTGTGAGACAAGCCAGAAGACCTGCCAAGTACCATTATTGATTTTTTACCTCGGAGGAAGGTGGAGCAATGAGCCTATAATGAGTAGTGGCATTGTTGTGTGCTACTTTCAACCGCTGTCATCTGATGTGGGGGCTTTTGCTTTGTATTTTGAGAGGTAATGTCGAGCATTATTACAAACAAAACAAATCATACAAGATGAAGTACAAATTCACCCTTATCTTCTTTTTTGCAATTAGTCTGCAGTGTTTTACCCAAGACACCATTGATTTTGAATCATTTAATCTGGTACCTGGAAAATTTCTCAATGGTTCAGATGCTCCTGGATTTTTCCAAGAAACTAATTTGATCCTACCTAATGCTTACAACAAAGATTGGATGGCATGGTCTGGCTGGTCTATTTCAAGTATGCAAGACACACTCACGGCTGGTTTCACCAATGAATACAGCACAATTGCAGGTGCTGGTGCTGATAATTCTACAACCTATGCTGTTGCTTATGTTGCTACTGGGCAAAACCTGCTCAAAGTAAATGACGCAGATAACCGTTTTATCAGAGGATTTTATGTAAACAATAGCACGTATGCCTATTTAAGCATGAAAAATGGAGATGCTTTTGCCAAAAAGTTTGGAGGTGTGACGGGAAATGATCCTGACTTTTTCAAGCTTACTATAAAGTCATATAAAGGTGGTGTGTTATCTGAAGATTTTGTGGAAGTAATGTTGGCTGATTACAGGAATACCGACAACAGCCAAGATTATATTCTTAAAGATTGGGAATATGTTGATGTCTCTTCGCTAGGACTAAATGATAGTTTGAGCCTACAACTCACTTCTAGCGACAATGGGGCATTTGGCATGAATACGCCAGCATATTTTTGTATTGATAAAGTAGCCCTCGGGTTCACAGTTAGCAATGAAGATTTTGTTATAGACCAACAACCAAAAATGGAGTTTTCACCAAATCCAACCTCAGGTGAGGTAAACATCAAAATGAATGGCCAAATTATTGCTGACCAAACATTATTTTTCTATGATCAATCTGGAAAATTAATGGCCAAGAGGCAAGCAATTAATGGAGTTGTGGACTTGACCAATCTAAATAAAAACGTGTACATCGTAAAGGACTATAATCTAAATAATCACGGTGCTGTTTTAATTAAAATGTGATTTTTCCTAGATAATTTTTAAACTTCTTCAAGGAAATAGGAGTAGTAAAAGGCGTTGGATATTCGATAAATTGTTGAAAATCCCACGCTTTTTATTTTGATAAACAGTGCCTAAATGGCCCCGTATTTCCCATTTTCATGGAGAATAGTTAGCAAATATCACCCAAAAAGGTGACCCTTTAGAAATTCTGATAATGATATCTTTGGATATTAATCATAACCAAAGATCAATGCTTTTAAAGGAGAAAAATTATTCAGTGTCATTCGACACAGTTCATCAAGTAAAGTTGACCAAACTCACGAATCTAGGCATCAAAAAATATGCTTTACCTGGTTGTAGGCAAAAAGAATGGTGCACTTTAAATGATTTTCTTTTTTGCAAGGCAGAGGGAAATTATTCTATGATCTATTATGCCAATGGTAAACACCTCATGATCAGTAAAACAATGAGTGTAGTAGTAGGTATTTTCCCGGAAAAATATTTAGTGAGACCTCACCATGGTTATGTATTGAACATCACTCACATCCTATCTCTGGATAATCAAAATATCGTACTAAAAGGCAATACCATCATTCCGATCAGTAGAAGAAAACGCAAAGAAGTTTTGGAACAAATTGCAAGTTTTTGAAGCCAAAAGTTTGATTCAGCTATCACAAAGCCTCTGCGACTATAAAAATACTGCCTCCTACAAAAATTACATCGTCCTTTTTTGCATTGACTTTAGCACTTACTAATGCTTCATTGACGGTCATAAACACCTCACCTTTCAAATCATAACTAAATGCTTCTTCCTTTAAAATAAAAGGATCAAGTGCTCTTGGAATACTCGCTTTCGTAAAATAATAATGGGCATTTTTGGGAAGAAAAGGTAAAATTTTACTCCGGTCTTTATCGCTGACAAATCCTATTACAAAATGCAATTGACCACTTCCCAGCAATGCCAATTGGTCTAGGACATAATTCATACCGCCCTCATTATGAGCACTATCAACTAATACTAGTGGATTTTTACCAATAATTTGCCATCTGCCAATGTACTTTACCTTTTTACTAAAAGAAGCCAAAAAAGCTTTCAATTGGGCAACGTCAAATAGAATTTGATGAGATTGCAACAATGAAATAGCCGCAAATGCAGTAGTTAGGTTGTGTTTTTGAAAAGGTCCACTGATGTCGATCTGGAAAAGTTCATTTTCAAAAACGCCTTTGGACCTAAATTGCATTCCATACAAACTATTTTCAATCACCTCCATTTGAACTAAATCAGATGCATAAAACATTTTACTGGAATTAACTGCTGCTATTTTGTTGAAAACAGGATCTGTTTCTGTTTGCTGTTCACCAATTAAAACCGGAACCCCAGGCTTGATAATGCCAGCCTTTTCAGCAGCTATAGCCTCAATGGTATTGCCCAATAAATCAGTATGATCAAGTGATATATTGGTGATTATACTCAAAATTGGTTGGACAATGTTGGTGGAGTCCAATCTTCCACCCAAACCTACTTCAATAACAGCAAAATCTACCTTTTTAGCAGCAAAATGAGCAAATGACATCGCAACTGTAATCTCAAAAAAGCTTGGTTTTATTTCTTCAATGAGTGTTATGTTTTCATTCATAAAGTCTATGACAAATCTCTTTGAAGATAGACTGCCATTGATCTTCATCCTTTCACGCAGATCTTTATAATGTGGAGAGGTATGTAAACCAACTGTATAACCTTGGCTTTGCAACATACCAGCAACTAAATGACTTACCGTGCCTTTCCCATTGGTACCAGCTACATGGATTATTTTATATTGATTTTGTGGATTCCCAATCGCTGAGCAAAGGTTTTCGATGTTTGCCAAACTTGGTTTCAATGCTGCAGCTCCTACCCTGCTAAACATAGGCAATTGCTCCAATAAAAAGGATTCTACTTCCGAGTAATTTCTAAAACTACGAGAACGTTTTTGCATCGTCGATGAAATTGATTTCAGACCAATTTTTTTGCATGTCTTCCAACTGATCATTTACCCATGCAACTACCCTATCCTTCAATTCTTCGCCATCAGTATCTGTCATTGGTGGACCAAATTTCAACTTTACTTCTGATTTCCATTTTGAAAATTGCGTAGCAAACTGGACAAAGAAATTTTCATACCTCCACAAATCAGAGTCGTATTTATATTCCATAGCAACAGGCACAACGGTAATGTTATTGCGGGTAGCTTCCAGAAAAGAGCCAACTTTAAATGGCAAAGTCTGGTGACTCAGACCGATCGTACCTTCAGGATAAACCAAAACGTTGTATCCATTTTTGATGGTATCAACCATCATTTCTCTTACAGCATTTCGAGAGTCCTTATTATTCCTTTTGACATATAATACACCAGTGAGTTTTGCTCCCCAATTGATTACTGGATAATTAGCCACTTCTGCCTTAGCGATCACATATGCATCTAAATAATTGCACAATACCAAAGGGTCGCTGAATGAGCGGTGATTACACACATATAAAGCGCTTCCCGATTGAGGTTTTCCTTCATGACTCACCTGGATATTCAGAACGGGTAAACCTACGTACTTCAACCAATTTTTCCGTAATGCAAAAGCTCGTTTCGGATTATCGCCGAAGATAGGTTTTGTGATGATGTAATAAAATAACCACAAAAGCATTGCACCAATAACGATGATTGCTCTCAAAAAGGCCAAAATATATCCAAATGGCTGTATCAAATGTTTAAGAAGTTTTCTCTGGTTTCATTTGAGGAAAGAACAGAACATCTTGAATAGAATTTTGATTGGTCATGATCATTGCCAATCGATCCATTCCTATACCCAATCCAGCAGTCGGTGGCATTCCATACTCCAACGATCTGAGGAAATCTTCATCCAACATCATGGCTTCTTCATCACCCCTTTTGCCCAATTCTAGTTGTGACTCAAATCTTTCTCTTTGATCGATAGGATCATTGAGCTCAGAAAAAGAATTACAAATTTCTTTGGCATTGCAGATGGCTTCAAATCTTTCGACAAGACCAGGTTTAGTTTTATGTTTTTTGGCAAGCGGAGACATTTCTACAGGATAATCAGTAATAAATGTAGGCTGAATGAGTTTGTGCTCTACGTGTTCACCAAAAATTTCATCAATGATTTTGCCTTTACCCATGGTATTGTCAACATGCACTTTGAGACTAGCTGCAGCATCCCGCAATTGATCTTCGTCCATTTCTGATATGTCAACGCCTGTAAATTCTTGAATGGCTTCATACATGGTATATCGCTTCCATGGAGCTTTGAAGTTGAGGACATTTTCGCCGACTTGCACTTCCGTTGTTCCATGAAGATCTAAGGCCACTTTTTCGACCATTTCTTCCACTAAGCGCATCATCCACGCATAGTCTTTGTAAGCCACATATAATTCTATCTGAGTGAATTCAGGATTGTGAAATCTGCTCATACCTTCATTGCGAAAATCCTTGCTAAACTCATAAACGCCATCATAACCACCAACGATCAACCTTTTGAGGTAAAGCTCATTGGCTATCCTCATATACAAAGTCATATCGAGGGTATTGTGGTGCGTTTTAAATGGTCTGGCCGCTGCACCGCCGTACAAAGGTTGCAAAACAGGAGTCTCTACTTCCAAATATCCTTTTTCATTTAGATATTCTCTCATAGAGTTGTACATCCTAGTACGTTGTTCGAATACTTTTCTGACATGAGGATTTACGATTAAGTCCACATAACGCATTCTGTACCTTTGTTCTGGATCAGTAAAAGCATCGTGCACATTGCCATCAGCATCAGTCTTTACTACAGGTAAGGGTCTCAAAGTCTTTGAGAGCAATTTCATTGAAGAAACATGCACACTGATTTCACCTACTTGTGTAATGAAAACATGACCGGTGATTCCAATAAAATCGCCCAAGTCCATCAATTTCTTGAAAACATCGTTGTACAAGGTTTTATCTTCATCGGGACACAACTCATCCCTGTTTAGATAAATTTGGATACGACCTGTGCTATCCATAATTTCTGCGAATGAAGCTTTACCCATGATGCGTTTGGACATCAATCTTCCCGCAAGGCTTACATTTGCAAATTGCTCATCTCCTTCTTTATATCCTTCCTTGATTTTATCTACCTTCATGTTTACCTCAAAAGTATCACTCGGAAAAGGGTCAATGCCCAAGTCCAACAATTTCTGAAGGTTCTCTCTTCTGATGATTTCTTGTTCGCTCAAATGTTTTTGCATGCCGCTCAAAGTCTGTTGTTTTTGTAAAAAGTTGTGCAAAAATAATAGCTTAGACACTATGATGAGTCAATGTTGACTTATTTTTTGAAAAATAGAGAATGTCAATCAATTATATATTAAATAAAACATATTATAAGTCTGTAGACTTATATTTGAACTTTATAAGTCTGTAGACTTATATTTGCACTTTATAAGTCTGTAGGCTTATAATGATGCTTTATAAGTCTGTAGACTTATATTTGCACTTTATAAGTCTACAGACTTATATTTGTACTTTATTTGTAAAAACTAAAAAAACATGATCTTGAAAGCTGTAATTACAGGAGATTTAATATCATCATCAATTTTCAAACCTGAGCAGAGAAAAACAATTCAGATTCATTTAAAAGATGTGCTTGAAAAAATTTATGCAATTGATGAAACAAAATTCTTTATTTTCAGAGGCGATAGTATACAAGGAATCATAACTAACCCAAAATATGCATTAAGAGATGCCATATTTATTAAAGCTGGATTAAAATCATTGCAATTTGACAAAGGGAAAAGGGCATCAAATGTTGACATCAGATTATCAATCGGTCTGGGGGAGATATCATTTTATGGAGAATCTATTCAAGAATCTGACGGTCCAGCATTTCATTTTTCAGGAAGAGAGTTGGAAAATTTAAAAAAATCGAATCGAAGTTTATCTTTGACAAGTGCAGATGATGGCGAAAACAAAAAATGGCAAGTTATTTTAGGTTTGATGGAAGATGTAATGACAAAATGGACAATATCATCAGCAGAAATTGTTTATAATTTATTATTAGTAAATAATGAAGCAGCCATCAGCGAAATTTTAAAAATAAGTCAGCCAGCAGTAAATTTGAGAAAAAAGCATGCAGGTTGGGAAGCTATAAAAGCAACCATAGAATATTATGAGCATTCATTTTAAAATTGGATAATGATAACCTTATTGAAATTAGTATTGTCTCATTTATTGATAAGTTTTTTCATTCTGCCCAAAAAATGGAGTGATGAAAAAGAAGAAAAAGGTTTTAAATCAAAATATTTATACCTGCAGACTGCAATCATTGGAATTGGGGCTTTAATTGCCCTTTCAGATATAAAGTATTGGATTATTGTAGTTTTAATTGTTATAAGTCACTTGCTGATTGAAGCCTGTAGAATAAAATTTTTAAGTGTAAATTTATTATCTTTTCTTTTAGTACAATTTTTACATTTAGTTGTTTTTATTTATTGTGTAACCTATTTAATGGCCGAACCCATTGCGATAAACTTTTCTATAAACACTATAAATCTTGCAATAATTGTTGGCTTTCTCTTTATCACTTGCCCTGCTGGTATTATTGTAAATTTAGCAACTAAATCCTGGCAAGAAGAAATAAATCAAACTAAAGAAGAAAGAGACAGTCTAGAAAATGCAGGAAAATGGATTGGTATTTTCGAGAGAATTTTAATTCTTATTTTTATCCTAATAAACGAATCACAGGCGATAGGATTTCTTATAGCGGCTAAATCAATTTTGAGGTTTAGCGATAGAAATCAAGACCGTCAAAGAAAAGAAACTGAATATGTCTTAATTGGAACACTAATTAGTGTAACAATTGCCATTTGTATAGGAATAGCCTTAAAATCATTGTATTAATCTATGCTCAAAATAGCATTTCACAACAGCTATAAATATGCTTTGCCAGAAGGCCATCGTTTCCCCATGATCAAATATGAACTGATCCCAGAACAATTATTATATGAAGGGACGGTGAATTCAGATAATTTTTTTATTCCCGATCAGTTGACTTCATCTGAAATTTTATTGACACACTCAGCCGAATATCTCCAAAAACTAGAATCGCAGACGCTATCTGAAAAGGAAATCAGACGCATTGGTTTTTTCCACTTTAAGAACTTTCAAACTTTATGAACTTTCAAACTTTATGAACTTTCCACTTTAAGAGCTTTCAAACTTTATGAACTCTTACCTTTTCTGCTTCAAAGACCAAGAAACCACAAAAGAAGCAACCATTTCTCCCTTTTCATTGATTGCCGTAGAATGCAAATCAAAAGTCCCAGTTCCAGTTTGCGAAGCCATGATTTTCTTAATTTCATCTTGTACAACAAGGCCATCTTCACAGATAAAACTGATCACTCCAACCGCTTTTTTACTAAAATTAGCTTTGAAGTCGGTGACTAACATGGACCAATTACCATTACCTTCAATGTGGTGCATGACCAAACCTCCTGTAGAAAGCTCTGCCGAACCACAAAGCGCCGAAAAGTACATCGATTTAAATGGGTTTTGGTTTGTCCAACCATATTTCGTTTTGACCACACATTTCGCATCATCCAAACTGAATACTTTAACACCCCAAAAAAATAAACTGGGTAGTTTAGTAAATACAAACCACCGATACTTTAAAGGATTGAGAAGTATGTTACTGATTTTGCTCATTTGTCTTGGGGTTATTTAAATTTTTAAGGAAAGTTATAGCTATTTCATTAAAAGTTTGTGGTTGCTCAACATTGACCACATGACCACATTGATCAATAACTTTCAAAATCGCTTTTGACTGATTCTTTACCAAATCACGGATGGGTTCCAAAAACATATAATCTTCACTACCCATGATGAATAGGGTTGGAATTCCGATGTCTTTCGTCCTGTGTATTTTGAGTAAATTATTGATGGAAGAAGTCAATTTATACCATCTTACAAATTCTTTTTGTGCCACTTTTCTTGCCTCAAAAACAAACATCGATCTTGCTTCTTTGTGATTCTTTCTGGGTAAAATGACAAATGCAAACAATTTATACAATAACATGTAGGGAAGAACAGACTTAAACCATTGCCCTAGCTTCATCAAGATTTTGCCTCTAAGATTAAACTTCAGGATTGCACCACCTAAAATCATGGAATCGACGCGATCTGGAAAATGTTCGGCTATTTCTCTGATGATGATCGTACCAAGAGATATCCCTGTAAAATGACTTGATTTTATTTCCAAATGATCCAACACTTCAAGCACTTCCCTACTGATGTCTTTAAAAGTGTAAGAAGATTGAACTTCTCCTTTAGTAGAGTTGCCGTGTCCTCTCAAATCAATAAGTAGAATTCTATAATGAGCAGAGAATGCCTTGATTTGCTTGAACCAAATAGAAGAACTACCCCCTGCCCCATGGACAAAAGTAACCCAAGGAGCGTCCTTGTTTTCTTCACCAAATATTTTATAATGTAATAACATTTAAAATTCCTAAACAGCTTTTGCCGATAAAAGATCAAAAATAGCTTATTTCGCCACTTAACAGATACTAAAAAGTCCATTTTGGAAATAATCGCAAAAACATTACAAGGATTAGAAGGCATTCTTGCGGGTGAAATTGAAGCCTTGGGAGGAACAAATATCACCCCTCTCAAACGAGCTGTGAAGTATGAAGGTGACCTAGAATTACTTTACAAATCAAACTATTTGCTACGTACGGCTTTGAGAATCATCACTCCTTTCAAAGAGGAAGTAGTAAAAAATGAACATCAACTTTATAAAAAAGTCTATGATTATCCATGGGAAGAATTGTTTTCTGTCAAAGATTCTTTTTCAATCAATCCGATCGTAAACTCTGAAATTTTCAGGCACTCTCAATATGCTGGTCTAAAAACAAAAGATGCCATTGTGGATCGTTTTAGGGATAAATTTGGGCGTAGACCCAATGTCAATCCTGTAAATGCTTTGATACAACTAGACCTACACATCAGAGAGGATAAATTGACTTTGTCCTTGGACAGCAGTGGCCATTCATTACATATGCGAGGATATAGAATGTACCCTGTAGAAGCCCCGCTCAATGAAGTACTGGCTGCTGGAATTGTAATGCTTTCTGGTTGGAATGGCACAGATACTTTTGTTGATCCAATGTGTGGTTCTGGCACCATTTTGATCGAAGCAGCGAGAATTGCTGGAAACATTCCGCCACAAAGGAAAGATGTTTCCTTTTGCTTTCAGAACTGGACCAATTATGATGTTAAACTTTGGGAGAAAATCATCGCAGAAGCTGATGCAAATATTAAACCTATTGAATGTGAAATCCTTGGTTTTGACAAGTCTCTTCAATGTGTCAAAGCATCTGAAACCAATATATTGGAAGCGGGGTTGGAAAACAAAATAAAGGTAAGTCGCAAAGATTTTTTCTTACAAACCGACCTTCCAAAATGTTTGATCATCACCAATCCTCCTTATGATGAAAGGCTCAAATTGGAAGACGATATGTTGTTCTACAAACAAATTGGTGATTTGATGAAAAAACAATTGACGGGGAGCGCCGTTTGGATATTTAGTGGTAACATGGAGGCACTAAAACACGTTGGTTTAAAACCATCCAAAAGAATATCTTTGATGAATGGACCCATAGAAGCCGGTTTTTATAAGTTTGAAGTTTATGAAGGTAGTAAAAGATAAAATATTATTGGTTGCTTTGGTAATGATCTGCATTTGCGGAAAGAACCTTAGTGCTCAAAGTTTTACTTTTATGAAACCTATATTCCAACTGGAAACACCAGTTTTAATGCCAATCCTATCACCTACTAGTTTCACTCATTCCGCCGATCGACTATCATTCAAAATAGACCAAAAACTATCCTCAACTAAAAAGGATTATCTAGAAAATCTCCCTCTTTTTTGTAGAATGGAGGAGCTGATCTTCAAACAAAGTGGGTTAAACCTAAGGATCAATTTGGGAAGCAATGACCAGGTCAGAAAATTAGAAGGAAAATTTTGAAATGGTATTATCTTTGTAAACATTAATAAAATTTAAAAATACGTAGAAATGAAAGTTAGAAATTCAATCACATTCTTTGCCATAGCTGCTCTTATCTTTTCTGGATCTGTTTTTTTTACTTCTTGCTCAGATCCAGTAAAAGGGTGTACAGATCCCAATGCTGAAAATTACAATGCTGATGCTGACGAATCAGACGCAACTCTTTGTATATATTCAAGAGATAAATTCATAGGAGACTATGGTGGAACACTTATTTGCCCAGGTCCTTTGAATGCACAAATAAACAATAGTGTTTATGACTTCAAGATTCAAGAAAGAGCAGGTGGTACTGTATCAGAAGTTACTGTAGGTGTTTCAGTTTTTGGAGCTCCAGTAAACTTGGCAGCAACTGTTAGTGGTTCGACCATTACCATAGACCAAACCATTCCTAATGTTCCATTTACTGCAGCTCCTGGATTAACCATTACAGCAACCATTGTTGCAAAAGGAACAGCAAATTTGGCAGCAGATAACAAAACATTAAGTGGTGTACTGAATGTAACAATTACAGCCGCAGCAATAGGTACGATTGCAGACGCATGTCCTATCACAGGTGTAAAAAAATAAGATTTTCATATTTAAATAAAAAAGGCATTGGATAATCCGATGCCTTTTTTATTTGTATCCATTTTGTTGAACTTTTATTGATTTGAAAAAAGAAATCTCCGCTACAAATGAGATCAAATTTTATGAAATTACATGAAATCAAAAAGAACAATATCGCAATTTTTCAACCACAAACCCAATTTTGCGTTTATGAAGGTAACAAATTTAAAAACCGCCTCGTTATCATAATATGAAGCAATCCATCATATGTTTTTCCTTATCATTAGTGTTTTTCCTGACCTCGTGCTCGAAAGAAAACAACAATGTATTTGACTTCAGACTTCAAAGTGTTCTAGAATTACCTGTGGGTTTAAACACAATAGAAACACATTATTTTATATTAAGAGACATCCCAACATTTTATGCTGCAAATTTGCAAGCCAGGGGATTGTCTTCAGAAAATGTCAAAATTGTAAACGCTTCCAGAGGTATTTTTACCCCCAGATTTAATGGTTCTGATCTAAATTTTATAAGGGCAGTAACGGTAAGCGCAATCAGTAAAAAAGCACCTTATAACAAAATTGAGATGTTTTATCAAGAGGACGTACCATTCAATCAAAATGAAGAATTGAAAATGTTGACTTCTTTGGGCGATCTTAAAAATTTGATGGCAGAAGAGAAAATAGACTTAGAAATTCGCTTGACTTTCAGGGCTTATCCCCCGCCTGGATTATCATTGCAACTAGATTATGGCTACTTAGTGCAAATCTAAATTAAAAGATATGATAAAAATCAAATTGTACATGGTGGAATTTGACATTCCAGAAACCAACCAAGAAGATTGGTTTGACCTCATACCTTTGCAAAGATCCAAAGTGTCCAATTATTTGACAGCAGGTGTCATACTCAATTATGTGCTCAATGCAGATAGAACCAAATTATGGTTGGTATGCGTAGCAGAAAATGAAAACACTTTACAACATTTGGTAGAAAGTTTACCTCTCACCGCATACTTTTATTACAACTACCATGAACTAATGTTGTATGATTCTGTTTCCACCTTCGCGTCTTTCTCCATGAACTAAAAGTGCTTTATGCCTATTCGTCAAAAAATGTATGCACTCTTCGTGTTGAGTGTCATCAATTTCACCCATATTGTAGATTCTATGATCATCATGCCTTTGGGCGATACTTTCATACACGAATTTGACATTACGACTTTTCAATATTCATTTTTAGTTTCCTCATATGCGATTGCTGCTGCCATTGCCAGTCTGGTCGGCATTTTTTTCATAGACAGATATGATAGAAAAAAAGTGTTGCTATTTTGTTACCTAGGTTTTGGCATTGGAACATTGATCTGTGCTTATAGTCCAGGTTATTATCTTTTAACTACTGCCAGGTTCTTTACTGGTCTATTTGGAGGGCTTATTGGTGCAATCGGATTAAGTATTGTGAGCGACTTATTTACCTTTCAAGAAAGAGGAAAAGCCATGGGATTTCTTTATGCAGCCTTCTCAGCTGCCTCTGCGTTTGGTGTACCGATTGGCATTTATCTAGCCGCGAAATCAAATTGGCAACTCCCTTTCCTAGTCATTGGAGGTTTAGCAATACTTATTTCTATTTTGATTTATTTCACCTTCCCCAACCTTACGGCACACCTGTCTAAAATTCCTAAAAAGGTCAGTTTTAGTTCATTGACAAATATATTAGAGGATAAAAATCAGGTCAATGCATTGTTAGCTGGTTTTGTTTTGGTCATGGCACATTTCATGATCATTCCATTTATCTCGCCTTTTATGATTAAAAACATAGGATTTAGTCCTGAGCAAATTTCACTGCAATTCATGTTGGGCGGCATTGCGACAATGATCACGTCACCTTATATTGGTAGAATGACGGATAAAATAGGTTTCATGAAAGTATTCGTCGCCGTAATGACGCTAAGTTTTATCCCAACCATCATCATCACCAATTTGCAACCAGTTCCTGTAGGTATTGCCCTTATTTTTACAACGTTATTTTTTGTCTTTGGCAGCGGTAGAATGATCTCTCCAAACACCATCATTACGGCGAGCGCCCCAACTGTGACTCGGGGAAGTTTTATGGCTTTGAAATCTTCTTTACAACAACTTGCCATCGCCTTTACAGGTATAATTTCAGGAAACATCATTGCCATTGGCGCTGACGGGAAGTATGAAAACTACGCATATGTAGGAGCATTATCAGTAATTTTGGGAATTGTCACTTTCTATTTTATCGCAAAACTGAAAGTTGCAGAAGGAAATTAATCTTGAACTGCTCTTTTAGTCTTTATAGACGAGAGCAGAAAGACGAGAGCAGAAAGACGAGAGACGAAAGTTCAATATGTGTCACTAACTTCAACTTTAAAATAATAATTGGCAATAAAAATGAATTAGAAATGGCATTATTAGACTATTAAAGACCTAATTATTCTGTACTTATGGCTACAGGTACATGCCTTTTTTCCTTTTTCTCTGATCTTTTTTCTTTCGTCTTTTTTCTTCCCTACTATTATTTGTAGGATTGTATATATTTACCCTATCTAACCAATACTTGTAATGATGAAACAAATCCAGCTCATAGCCTTGGCCTTGTTATTTTTTGGCTGTGCTACCGGTCAATCCAAAATAACAGACAGCACAAAAACTCCAAAAGCTGTAGTACCCTCTGAATACATCAGTGGACTCAAATTCCGGGCAATAGGCCCCGCAGTTACTTCGGGAAGAATAGCAGATTTCGCAGTGAATCCAAAAAATCACAGTGAATATTATATCGCTGTTGCATCAGGAGGTGTTTGGAAAACCGTCAATAAGGGAACCACATTTACACCCATTTTTGATGGACAAGGCAGCTATTCCATAGGCTGCGTTGCATTGGATCCCCAACAACCTAACACTGTATGGGTAGGAACGGGTGAAAACAATAACCAAAGGTCTGTAGCTTATGGTGATGGGGTCTATAAAAGTGATGACGGAGGCAAGACTTGGCAAAATATGGGTTTGAAAACCTCTGAACATATTGCAAACATTGCCATTCATCCAAGTAATTCAAATATAGTTTATGTTGCAGCCTATGGCCCTGTTTGGAGTGAAGGAGGGGAAAGAGGTGTTTATAAAACCATTGACGGAGGTAAGACCTGGACACTTGTAAAATCTGTTAGCAAATATACCGGGTGTAATAATCTATTAATGGACCCGAGTAATCCAGATATACTTTATGCAGCTTTCCATCAAAGGATGAGAAAAGTATATACTTATATTGGGGGTGGTCCGGAAACAGGCGTTTATAAATCTACAGATGGAGGAAGCACATGGACAGCCTTGAAAAATGGTTTGCCTAGCGGAGATCTTGGTAGAATAGGTATAGCGGTTAGTTCAGTAGATCCAAATAAAGTATATGCCGTTGTTGAATCAGATGAAAATGGTGGTATTTATAGGTCTACCAACAAAGGTGCTTCCTGGTCAAAAATGAGCAGTGTCAATACTAGTGGCAATTATTATCAAGAAATAGATTGCGACCCACACAATGCAGATAAAATCTACATTACGGATACTTACTATAAAGTCAGTTACGACGGTGGTAAAACGGTAAGTAATCTAGGAGAAATCAACAAACACATAGACAATCACGCCATCTGGGTGGATCCCAATGACCCACAACATTTAATGGTGGGATGTGACGGTGGCATCTATGAAACTTATGATCATGCAGGTACATGGGACTTTAAAAGCAACTTGTCCGTCACCCAGTTCTATAAAGTATCTACGGACAATGAATATCCATTCTACAATGTTCATGGTGGTACACAAGACAACTTTTCTTTAGGAGGACCATCTAGAACCACTTCTATGAATGGTATAACCAATGCTGACTGGTATGTGACTTCTGCAGGTGATGGTTTTGAAACCCAAGTTGACCCTACTGACCCAAACATCATTTATGCACAAGCACAATATGGCGCGCTTTCAAGATTTGACCGTAGAAATGGCGAATATTTATTTATACAACCGATCGAAGGAAAGGGTGAGCCTGCCTTGAGGTGGAACTGGGATGCTCCGCTACAAATCAGTAGCCATGATCACAAAAGGCTTTATTTTGGTGCAAATAAAGTTTATCGGACAGATGATCAAGGCAATAATTGGAGAGCCATCAGTCCCGATTTATCTAGACAATTGGACAGAAACACTTTTGAAGTAATGGGTAAAGTTTGGTCTGTTGATGCTATTGCAAAAAATCAAAGTACCGATATTTTTGGGCAGACAACTACCCTTTCAGAATCTACTTTGGATGAAAATATCATTTGGGCAGGCACAGATGATGGTTTGATCCACCTGACTCAGGATGGAGGTAAAACCTGGACCAAATTTGATAATATCATGGGAGTGCCAGCAATGACTTATGTTCATCAAATCATTGCTTCAGTCCACAATAAGTCTACTGCATATGTCTGTTTCAACCATCATAGATATGGAGATTTCAGCCCTTATGTTTTTAAGACCATAGATAGTGGAAAAACATGGCAAAACATCACCGCAGATTTACCCAAAAGAGGCAGTGTTTACTCCATTGCTGAAGATCATCTAGATCCCAGCTTATTATTTGTAGGAACGGAATTTGGTGTTTTTTTCTCTCACAATGCTGGGGTGAACTGGACGCAACTCAAAGCTGGATTGCCTACTATTGCTGTCAGAGATTTAGAAATTCAAAGAAGGGAAAACGACTTGATTTTAGCCACTTTTGGCCGAGGTTTTTATATTTTGGACGACTATTCTCCACTGAGACACATCAACAAAATTTCTACTGCTGAGAATGGGCTCATTCTGCCTATCAAAGAGGCGTTGTTGTACATCGAGAGAAAACCATTGGGCTTGCGCGATAAAGGACATTTGGGAAGTAGTTATTTTAGCACACCCAACCCACAAGTAGGTAGCGTGATTACTTATTATCTCAAAAATGAACTCAAAAATCGAGCTGATAAAAGGAAAGAAGTCGAGAAAATGAAGCTTGAAAAAGGTGAAAAAATTAGTTATCCAAGTCCTGATAGTATGCGTGCGGAAGACAATGACATAGATCCTTATTTGTTATTTACCATCACAGACGCCAATGGGAAGGTGATGAGACAAATCAAACAAAGCCCCAAAAAAGGGCTCAATCGCATGGTTTGGGATTTTAGAATGTCAGATTACAGTCCTGTTGAAGGCCGTTACACACCTAGACCAGATCAGCTTTTTGGTTCGGGCACCTTGGGTGCTATGGTAACACCTGGTAAATACGGAGTGGTCATGCAACAATACGTTGATGGTGAATTAACCACTTTAACGCCTGTAGTAAATTTTGAGTGCAAGGCTCTAAACGTCGCCAGCATTCCTAATCCCAGTCCTCAAGACAACTTACAATTTACTGAGCAAGTCATAACACTTTCCAGAAAACTTGATCATAGTGGAACCAAGCTCAGTAAAATTCAAAGCATGTTGAAGTCTATTGACAAGGCCGTTCTAGACATGCCAGCTTTAGGAAATGATATTTTGAAGACGTCATATACACTCGGTAAAGAATTGAATGAACTAAAATTAAAAATGAATGGTGACGCTTCAATGGCAAGAAGACAATTTGAAACGGCACCAAGTATCAATGGGCGAGTAGGAACAATTTTGGGCGTCGTGGTTACTTCAACTGCCCCAGTTCCAGGAATTTACAAAGAATCTTACAATACAGCTTTGTCAGAATTTGAAATGGTTGCTCCGAAAGTGGATGCCTTGTATGAAAAAGTAATTGACTTAGTCAAAAAGGTTGATGCTGCTGGCGGGCCATACATCGATAGATAATATTGGTTTACATTTTGGATAAAAACTAAAAAATAAGGAATGGCCTCGATCATTGGACATGCAGCGGTTGCTTATGCCTTATCAAAGGCCCTTCCTCATTCAGATAAAAAGAATGCAATTGTAACAGTAGGAGTTTTGGCTTCCATGTTACCTGATTTGGACGTTTTGAGTTTCAAATTTGGAATAGCCTATGAGTCTCCTTTAGGCCACAGAGGATTTACCCATTCTTTGTTATTTGCCATTTTGCTCGGTTTAATTTTGATGTCTGTTTTTAAAAAATATGGAAAGCAATGGCTACTCTTTCTTTATTTTTTCCTTTGCACGATGTCTCATGGAATCCTAGATGCATGCACAACAGGAGGCAGAGGAGTCGGATTCCTTATTCCCTTCAAAAATGAGCGCTATTTCTTTCCTTGGCAAGTAATCAAAGTTTCTCCTTTGGGTGTAGAAAAATTTTTCTCTAGATGGGGTTTGGAAGTCTTGCTCAGCGAATTGATTTGGATCGGTTTGCCTTGTTTGTTATTTGTTCTAATGATAAGAATACTAACCACTATTAAATGATTAATCGAATTGGGGCCTGAGATAACCCTCTGCCAATCAAGGTAAAACAAATAGCCGCAAAGCCTTTTATTACTTTATTCCTCAAATTCTCGAAACTCGAAAAAAGCTCGCATCTCTTGGCTCGGAGCTCGTTGCAAAAAAACTGACCGCTGAAAACTGAAAACTGAAAGCTGATCGCCGAAAACTGACAACTCCTCCTTACATATAGCTATTATCTTAATATATCCTTCTTAATGCCTTAACATACTGATACACATAGCGTAACATTACCACCTTATCATTGCCAAATAATTTATTGATATTAATTTTTATTTTAATATGAGGGATTTGGAAGTAGTGATAATGAGTGATTTACATTTGGGTTCTTATGGTTGTCAGCCCATTCCTATTGCCAATTATCTCAACAGCATAAACCCTAAAATGCTCATACTCAATGGAGATATTGTAGATATCTGGCGATTTAGAAAAAATTATTTCCCTGAGACGCATATAGAAATCATCAACATCATTCTCAAAAAAATAAAAAACGGAACTACTGTCTACTACCTTACTGGCAACCATGATGAAGCTTTACGGAAATTCAGCGATTTCAATTTGGAAAACTTTCATTTGGTTGATAAATTAAAAATTAAAATCAATGACGAAACCTATTGGATTTTTCATGGCGATGTATTTGATTCATTCAACAAAGGATGGACCAAACTCATTGCAAAAACAGGAAGTATAGGCTACGATATGCTCATTTTGCTCAACCGGATTATCAACACCATGTTGGTCAAAATGGGAAAAAGTAGGCGATCTTTTTCAAAAAAAATAAAAAATAGTGTCAAATCAGCCATTAAGTGGATCACTGATTTTGAACTTACTGCAGCCGAATTGGCCATTGAAAATGAATTTGACTATGTAATCTGTGGTCACATCCACGCACCTTGCATAAAAAAAATAGAAAATGAAATCGGGTCTACCATTTATATGAATGCTGGTGATTGGGTAGAAAACCTAACTGCACTAGAGTATCAACAAAATTCCTGGAAAATATATCGGTATTTGGAGCATCAATCTGAGTTTGAAATTTCTGAAATTCAACCAGAGTTAACACCAAAAGCAGTCAAAATATCATTCAAAAAAGACATTGCCAGCTTGGCTGCTCAGCTCAATCTATACACCAAATTTTTCTAAAAAGACTATTATGAAAATATTGTACGCGATCCAAGCTACCGGAAATGGTCACATCAGCAGGGCTCAATATGTCATACCACATTTGGAAAAATATGGCCATGTTGACACCTTGGTCAGTGGAAGTAATGCAACGTTACAGCCAAATTTCGCAGTCACCTATAAAAGCTGTGGGATGAGTCTATTTTATAAAAAATGTGGCTCCATTGATAAAACTGCATTGTTCTACAAAAACAATTATGCAAAGGCTATCAAAGACGCCATTGACCTACCTGTCAAAAATTACGACCTCATCATCAATGATTTTGATTTTGTAACCGCACTCGCTTGTAAGATTAGAGGTAAAAGATCCGTGCAATTTGGACATCAAGCAAGCTTCATGAGTGATCACGCACCCAGACCAGCACAAAAAAGCATAGCCGGTGAATTTGTTCTTGCCAATTATGCTAGAGCTACTCAATATGTGGGACTTCATTTCCAAAAATACGATGACTTCATTTTTCCAGCGGTGATCAAACCTGAAATAATCAATGCCACACCCAAAGATCATGGTCACATTACGATCTATTTACCTTCCTACGATGACGATTGTTTTAAATCAGAAATCAAAAAGTTGAAACATTTGAGATTTGAATGGTTTGACAAAGGAGTTTCTAGACCAAAGGTGGAGGGAAACATTACTTTTTTTCCAATCAGTAATGAATTATTTACCAAAAGTATGATCAATTGCCACGGCATCATCACTGGAGGTGGTTTTGAGACACCTGCAGAAGCACTCTATATGAAAAAGCGGATTTTGGCAGTTCCAATAAACGGTCAATATGAGCAACAATGCAATGCTGCAGCTTTGGAGAAAATGGGTGTACCAACTATTCTAAACATCGACAATAAAACAATCGGCAAACAAATCAACCAATGGTTGGACATGGCTTGGAATATTCCAACCATTGAAAGCAATAAATTGGAAGATACCATTGACTACATTGTAAATGCTCAAATATAAATAGCATCCAAAACGTGATTATCTGTCAAAAAAAGAAAGATGATTTTTTAGGTAACCAACCATGATTTTGAGCCCCATACTATAGTTTTTTGAATTATTGATGATGACATCCACCTCGTCCTTGTGGGGATAAATGTATTTTTCATAAGCCGGCAAAACGTGATTTTGGTATCGGTAAAGCACATCTTCCAGTGGATAATTTCTTTCGATTCTATCTCTATGAATACGCCTTATAATTTTGTCACTCATTTTTGCATTGATCAATAATTTCAAATCCAATTGGTCAAATATTTCCTTCATATGGAAAACAAAAAGTCCTTCAATGACCACAATCGGTGCTGGTGGAAAAACAAGCATTCTTGGATCTTTTTCACTGTTATTAAAAGTGTACTCCTGTCTTTTTACTTCTACTCCTGCCTTGATCAACTTGATGTCTCTTTCAAATTCATCTAAATGAAATGCATCTGGAACATCAAAATTGGTAATCCCATTGTCATCAGTTGCTATTTCACGTCTGTTTCTATAATAATCGTCTTGGGAAATGACGCAAATCTGATCCTTATCAAATTGCGCACAAAGTTCATTGATGAATGAAGTTTTACCAGATCCACTTCCTCCTGAGATACCTATCAATAATGACATAGTAATGTGTGTTTTATAATGAAGTTACAAAAATTAGAATTATTTCAATATTTTACGGCCTAAATGCAATCATTTCAAAAACTATTATGGAGATCATTACAAGTGTTGGTAGAGGAATTTTAGGCCTGTTTGTGTTACTTGGAGCGTGTTACCTGTTGAGTACCAATAGAAAAGCTATATCGTGGAAGCTGGTAATTATGGGGACTGCCTTGCAATTTATCCTGGCTTTATTGATCTTAAAGATACCTTTTGTTTCAACCATGTTTGACTGGCTTGCTAGTATGTTTGAGAAAACGTTACGCTTTGCCCAAACAGGAGCAGAATTTTTATTCTCGGGATTGGTTTCAGACACCAGTACTTTTGGTTACATCTTTGCCTTTCAAGTATTACCAACCATAGTTTTTTTCTCTGCTTTATCTTCCATGTTATATTATTTTGGCATACTGCAGAAAATAGTATACGGTATGGCGTGGATAATGGCCAAAACTATGGGCTTATCTGGGCCAGAAAGTTTGGCCGCTGCTGCTAATATTTTTATTGGTCAAACCGAAGCTCCTTTAGTTGTCAAACCTTATCTAGCAGGGATGACCAGATCGGAAATCATGTGTTTGATGTGTGGAGGAATGGCTACAATTGCTGGTGGTGTATTTGCTGCCTATATAGGATTCCTGGGCGGTGAAGATCCAGTAATGCGGCTCTATTTTGCAAAACACTTATTGACTGCTTCCATTATTTCAGCACCTGCGGCTATCGTGGCGGCTAAAATGTTGGTACCTGAGGAGATAGATAAAACGATTGACCAGCAAATGAAAATGGAAAAAACAGATGCCACCAATGTTTTAGACGCAATAGCTACTGGTACAACAGATGGTTTAAAATTGGCAGTCAATGTGGGTGTCATGCTTTTGGTATTTACAGCTTTGGTTGCATTGGCAAATCAAATGCTCATGAAATTTGTGGGAAGTTGGACAGGGCTCAATGAATATGTAGTTTCCTCTACGGGGGGACGGTTTGCAGGTTTTGATTTTACCTATGTCCTCGGCATGTTGTTTTCACCCATTGCATGGATCTTAGGCACACCTGCTGCAGATGTTTTGACGGTAGGTCAGCTACTAGGCCAAAAAACGGTGCTAAACGAATTCATAGCGTATAAAGAACTCAATGATATTCGTACAGCAAATATACCGATTGATCCAAAGTCAGTGCTGATCGCCACATATGCCTTGTGCGGATTTTCAAATTTTGCATCTATCGGCATACAAATTGGTGGTATAAGTGCCATTGCTCCCGGCCAACGAAAAAACCTTACGGAGCTGGGAATCAAAGCATTGATTGGTGGCACTATTGCGTGTTTCCTTACTGCGGTTATTGCAGGAATGTTATTTGGTTAGATCTTATTTTAAAAAATAAAGGATAAACGCTAAGCTCAAGGTTATTCGTTCCAACAAATAGAACTAAAATCTTTTGCAAAAAATAGTTGCGAAACACATTAAAACTTTTAGATTTGTGCCTTCGAAAAAGAGATTCCGACTTCTATAGCTGAAGTATTATTTGTGATCTTTTATAACGATGAGGTGAGAGAACAGGCTCAATGACCCTCAGGCAACCTACGATGAGCAAGGTGCCAAATCCTGCCCGATATTGGGAAATATAAACTGACAATTGAATGAAAAAAACTGGTATTGCCTTCAACTATTTTTCCACTGATGTAACATTCGTCATCAAACACTACAGTTCTCTATTTTCCAATTTTTCAAGTGTTTTGTACTAATGGCTGAGCTCAATTATTTAAAATTGGACCAAGCGCTTGTGTTGGAATCCGGTCGTGAATTGTCTAATGTAGTCATTGCCTACCATACTTTTGGTAAACTCAACGAAAATAAGTCCAACGTCATCTGGATCATCCACGCTTTGACCGCCAATGCCAATCCACTCGAGTGGTGGCCAGGTTTAGTGGGTGAAGGGAGCGTTATTGACCCAGCAGAATATTTTATAGTTTGCGCTAATGTGTTAGGTTCTCATTATGGTAGTACTTGTGCACTACATGAAAACCCCCGAACTGGAAAACCGTACTATCACGATTTTCCAATGTTGACAATCAGAGATTTGATAAAGCCTTATGAGACACTTGCGGACCATTTAGGTTTAGAAAAAATCAAGTTACTCATTGGTGCTTCACTAGGCGGACAACAAGCAATGGAATGGGCCATTAAAAATCCATTGAAGTTTGAAAAACTAGCTTTGCTTGCAACCAATGCAAACCACTCTCCTTGGGGCATAGCTTTCAACGAAAGTCAAAGAATGGCCATTGAAGCAGATCAAAGTTGGTACAAAAATTACCCAGATGCTGGAATCGAGGGCCTCAAAGCTGCACGCTCGATTGCATTATTATCCTACAGAACAATTGACGGATACAACATTACCCAAAAAGAAGAAACACCAAAAGTAGAAAGCTTTAAAGCCAGTAGTTACCAGCGATATCAAGGTCAAAAATTAGCGGATAGATTCAATGCCTTTTCCTATCATTTATTTACTAAATGTATGGACAGCCACGATGTCGGAAGAGGACGCACATCCAGAGAAGAAGCATTGTCTCGTATAAAAGCCAAAACCACCATTATTGGAATTGAATCAGATATTTTATTTCCAGTTTCAGAACAAGCTTATTTACATGAATGCATCAAAGACAGCAAGTTCTATAAGATTTCCTCAAAATTTGGTCACGATGGTTTTTTAGTAGAGAAAGAACAAGTTGGAAATATCATCAGAGAGACACTCGATAATTGAGTTTGATTTAGTAAATCAGGCAAACAAGTGAGCAACTTCAATGCATTCCAGCAAAAAATGACTCCTATATTTAACAAAAAGTATAAAAACCCTACTTTTTCACCCAAATAGCTGTTAATACGTTGTTAACCACTTTACAGATATTTGGATATAACGATTTTTCATATATTTTTGTACTAAATTTAAAAAAAGAAGAACAGATATGAAACAAATGTTATTGATCTTGGCTATTGCATTCACAATAGTTTCTTGCAAAAACGAAAAAACTGTTGATACAGCTGAAGCAACAACTGCAGAAGCATCAACAGAAACTACTCCAGTAGAAATGCCAACTGAGGCAACACCAGGTGAAGCTGCCCCTGCAGTTCCAACAGGTCCAACTACTAAAATTGCTTTCTCTGAGACTGATTTTGATTTCGGTACAGTAAAAGATGGTGAAAAAGTTACGCACAACTTTAAATTTACAAATAACGGAACTGAGCCGTTGATCATCAGCAATGCTCAAGGTAGCTGTGGTTGTACAGTTCCTGAGTGGCCAAAAGAAGCTATTGCTCCTGGAAAATCTGGTGAAATCAAAGTTGTATTTGATTCAGGTGGAAAAGGAAGTCCAGAAGGATCTCCACAAGCAAAAAGAGTTACTATTACAGCAAACACTGATCCTGTAGAAACTTACCTTAACATCAAAGGTATCGTTACTAAGCCAGCTGATGGCAAATAAGATCTGCGTTTTATAGATTATATTATATACAGGCGTCTGTGGTAATCAATTCCCAGACGCCTGTTTTATATAAATCACAACCAAAACCCCATTGTTCTGTTGATCCTTTTATCAAAGCAATACATAAATCATTGAAAAACTACCTCAGTCTCATAAAATTCTCTCACACCATTTTTGCTTTGCCATTTGCTTTGGTCGGCTTTTTTTTGGCTAGTCATCACGTAGATGCTGTTTTTTCATGGCAAAAATTGCTGTTGGTTATTTTATGTATGGTATTTGCAAGGACAGCAGCGATGGCATTCAACAGATGGCAAGACAGAGACATCGATGCATTAAATCCCAGAACAAAAATCAGAGAAATTCCAGCAGGCATTTTGAGTTCAAATAAAGTACTCATTTTTGTCATCATCAATTGTTGTCTATTTATAGCCACCACCTATTTCATCAATCCATTGTGTTTTTACCTTAGCCCCATTGCCCTATTGATAGTTTTGGGATACAGTTTCACAAAGAGATTTACATTTTTGTGTCACCTCATTTTGGGTATGGGATTAGCATTAGCACCAGTTGGAGCATACCTTGCAGTGACAGGTAGTTTTGATTTGCTTCCAATCATCTATGGATTTGCCGTATTATTTTGGACGGCTGGTTTTGACATCATTTATGCATTGCAAGACGAAGAATTTGATAAAGAAAATCAATTACAATCTATTCCTGTATTATTTGGAAAGGACAAAGCTTTGATGCTGTCCAATATCTTACACCTCATTTCTGGTACTTTAATGATTGTAGCTGGATTTGTAGCGGCGCGAGATTATATGGCTTTGCACTTTTTACATTTTGTTGGCTTGGCCATATTTATTTCACTTTTGATCTATCAACACACCTTAGTAAAAGCCAATGACCTTTCTAAAGTCAATTTGGCGTTTTTCACTACCAATGGCCTTGCAAGTTTGGTTTTTGGAAGCCTTTTTATTTTGGATTTTTACATTTAATTAATTGTTTGATAAAAACATTTTTCGCTTCACTGCTCTTTAAAGAGTGGCAAAAATAAAGGCATGCAAATAGAAAGAATAAGTTTTGATAAAATCCCACAGTTTTCAAATAGAGACAGACAATATCAAACCAATCCGGAAACCTTTTGTGATTTTATAAAATATATGCCGACTGAGGAGGGTTTGATGCAAGCTGCCAGAGAAAGAAAATCGTTTGCAACCGATCGTAGTTTGCTAGTTTCAGTACTGGAAGAACATTACAAGTCTTTCAAAATTGAAGATCTGCAAAAAGAAAATCTATTGGCACTTGCAGATGAAAATACCTTTACCATTATTACCGCTCACCAGCCTTGCTTGTTTACCGGACCACTTTATTATGTGACTAAATTGTTTTCAGCAGTAAATCTTGCTAAAAGGCTCAATAATAATAACGAAGGATTTAAGTTTGTTCCTGTTTTCATCAACGGTAGTGAAGACCATGACTTTGAGGAAGTTGCTTCTTTAAATATATACAACAAGTCGGTTTCGTGGCATACAGAACAAACCGGTCCAGTTGGAAGAATGGAACTCGATGGTTTGGAAAAGGCTCTTGAGGATCTGGTAGATGTAATGGGAACCGGAGAAACGGCCACAACCATCAAAGAAAAAATCAAGGCTTGTCTGTATACTTGCAATAACTACAATGACTTTGTATTCAAATTTGTCAATGTTTTTTTTGGTTACACTGGAATTCTGGTCTTAACGATGGATGATGCTGCTTTAAAAAAGGCTTTCATTCCCATTATGAAAAAAGAAATACTCGAGGAGGCAAGTTTGGAATCAGTACAAAATACACAATCAAAAATTGAAGAGTTATTAGGATATAAAGCTCAGGCGTTTGCCCGGCCGATCAATCTTTTTTATCTCTCAGATGGCAATAGAGGGCGCATAGAACGTGATGGAGAAGGATTTACAATTACTGATACCAACAAGCGTTTTACCAAAGAAGAATTGATGGCAGAATTAGAAGCTCATCCCGAAAGCTTCAGTCCAAATGTGGTACTCAGACCTTTGTTTCAGGAGTTTATTTTACCAAATGTTGCCTACGTTGGCGGTGGTGGTGAATTGGCATATTGGATGGAAAGAAAACAACAGTTTGAGGATTTTGGCATCTTCTTCCCTACCCTCATTCGCAGAAACTCGTTGATGATTATTTCTAAAAGTCAAAATCAAATGCTTGGCAAAGTTGGGTTTAAGGTCGACGAGATTTTTGCACTTGAAGATGATCTGATCAGAACATATTTAGAGCGAAAGTCACATGGAGAACTTGATTTAAGTGTAGAAAATGAGCAGATTTCCAAAATCATGGACGCCATTTCAGAAAAAGCAGAAGCCATAGATCCCACTTTAAAGAATGCGGTTTTGGCGGAAGCAAATAAAATAGGAAAACAGGTTGAGCAGATAGAATCAAGAATCAGAAGAAGTCTCAAACAACAAGAAGAGACACAAGTGAATCAAATCAAAACCCTAAAGTCCAAATTATTTGCCGGAAATGGCTTGCAGGAAAGGACTGACAATTTCTTTCAATTTTATCTTTCAATGGGTGAAAAGTTGACAGAACAATTTGAATCCTTACTGGATCCATTGGATAAGGAATTTTTGGTTTTGGTGGACGAATAGAAAAGGAGAATACTTCTACTTTACTATCCTCTTTCCATGATAAACGCTCGCCCCGATCAATTCATGTATCTCATGCAAATTAATTGAAGTGATTTTCCCAGCTGCAATGATGTCAATATCATCGCCAGCAACACTGATCATGTTTTTGATTACTTCTGCCCCTTCAATTGCTGTTGTAGCACCACCAGATGTCAAAATCTCATTAAGATTAGGAATTTCTTTTGCTAAAACAACGTCCTCAATAATATTTTCTGAGAGGTCAATGGCTTTGTGCAGACAAACCTTATGAGGAAAAACAAACTCACAAAACGCTTTTACAATATTGAAATCAATTCTTTGGTTTGAAAGCGCTCCGAAAACAAAATTTTGCACTCCAATTTCCAAAAAAGCCTTTGCTTGCGAAAGCATGGTTTCAAACTCAGCTTGTTGATATTCAAAATTTCCTGGTCTACATCTGATCATCACCTTTATCAAGGTATTCGACTGTTCTAATAGTTTGTTTACATCTTCAATGGCTGGGGTAAGTCCATCATTTTCTAGATCGGCACAAAATTCGATTTGATCACAATCATTAAGCTTGGTCAAAGCCAGGCTGACATCATCAGTGCATAGTTCTACTTTGTACAAATTGGGCGACATATTAATCAAACTTAAAACTGAAATTTAGTTTAGATATAGCCTTAAAAGTAGGCATTTGAATTTTAAGAATCATTCAAAACAAATAAACCTTTGGAATTTAAATTTAAAAAAATGTTCCATTTCACTCCAAAAAAAGATGAAAATGAAGCCCTTAACAAAACAATAATAATAAAAATAGTCGATATTTTTACTGATTTTCAACGACTTACAAAGGTAGGTGAAAAATATTTTCTTTAAAATGCTTGCAAAATCAGTTTCCAAGACTTACTTTTGCAGCCGTTTTAAAAGATAAGCATTTTTTTATTTAAAATCAATACAAGCTGTGAATACATTAAGTTATAAAACAGTATCTGCAAAAAAAGAAACCGTAGAGAGATCTTGGTTTGTAGTAGATGCAGAGGATCTGACAGTAGGAAGGTTATCAAGTAAGATAGCTACTACTTTGATGGGAAAACACAAACCATCATTTACATCTCACGTAGATACTGGTGATTATGTCATCGTCATCAATGCAGAGAAAGTAAAATTTACTGGCAACAAATGGGCTGACAAAGAATATCAAAGGTATTCTGGTTACCCTGGTGGTCAAGTAAGAACTGCTGCAATTGAAGTTTTGGCAAAAAAACCAACTGCAATCCTCGAAAGATCTGTAAGAGGTATGTTGCCTAAAACAAAATTGGGTGATGCTATGTACAGAAAATTATTTGTTTATGAAGGTCCAGAGCATCCACACGCTGCTCAACAACCACAACCATTCAAACTCTAATAAGCATGGAAATGATCAACGCCATAGGCAGAAGAAAAGCGGCAGTAGCCAGAGTATACCTTAAGAAAGGTGATGGTAAAATAACCATCAACGGTAAGGACTTAAAAGATTACTTCACAGTTGATGCAATTAGTTCAAAAGTAATTGAACCAATTGAAATCATCGAAGAAGGCGCTCAATATGATATCAACGTCAATGTAAAGGGTGGTGGATACAAAGGTCAAGCAGAAGCAATCAGAATGGGAATTTCTAGAGCTTTTGTTGAAATCAATGCAGATTTCAAACCTTTGTTGAAAACTCAAAAACTCCTTACTAGAGATCCAAGAGAAGTAGAAAGGAAGAAATTTGGTAAACCAAAGGCAAGAAAGAGCTTCCAGTTCTCTAAGCGTTAATTTATTTTTCATTTATCAAGAAAATTTGTCATGAGCACTATAACAAACAAACCTACATTTGAACAAATGCTTGAAGCAGGTGTCCACTATGGTCACATGAAGAGAAAGTGGAATCCTAAAATGCTTCCTTATATCTTCATGGAAAGAAAAGGTATCCACCTTATCGACTTGAACAGAACTGCAGAAGGTATGGAAAAATCAGCTTACGCATTGAAACAAATTGCGAAGTCTGGTAGAAAAATCCTTTTTGTAGCAACTAAAAAACAAGCCAAAGCCATCGTTGCGGAAGCAGCTAAAAGCGTAGGTATGCCTTATGTCACCGAGCGTTGGTTGGGTGGTATGATGACCAACTTTGCTACCATCAGAAGGTCAATCAAGAAAATGCAAAACATCGACAAGATGTTGAATGATACAACGTTGACTTCAATCACTAAGAAAGAAAGATTGACGTTGGATAGAGAAAGAATCAAGTTGGAAAGAGAATTGGGCGGTATCGCAAACCTCAATAGACTTCCTTCAGCTTTATTCATTGTTGACATCAGTCACGAACACATCGCTCTTGCAGAAGCAAAAAGATTGGGTTTGAAAACTTTTGGAATCGTTGATACCAACTCTGATCCAAACAAAGTTGATTTCGCAATACCTGCAAATGATGATGCATCAAAATCAATCAAAATCTTGGTTGATTACGTGGTTGCTGCTATCAACGAAGGTCTTGAGGAAAGAAAAACTCAGACTACAGAAAATGCTGCAGTAGCAGAATAAAATTAATTATTTAATTACTCAAATATATATTCATAATGAGTGAAGTTGTAATTTCAGCATCAGACGTTAAAGCGTTAAGAGATCAAACTGGTGCTGGTATGATGGATTGTAAAAAAGCACTTACTGAAGCAGGTGGTGATTTTGAAAAAGCAATCGAAGTATTGAGAAAACAAGGTCAGAAACTTTCTTTGAAAAGAGCTGACAGAGAAGCTAAAGAAGGTGCAGTAATCGCATTGGTATCTGACGACAAAACCAAAGGTGTAGTTGTGAGATTGAGTTGTGAAACTGACTTCGTGGCTAAAAATGATGATTTTGTTGCTTTCACTACAAAAATAGCTCAACTAGCATTGGAAAGTTTCCCTGCAGACAGAGAAGCTCTTGAAAGCGTTGCTTTTGATAGCACTATTTCTATCGGAGATAAAATTCTTGAGCAAGTTGGTGTGATTGGCGAAAAAGTAGAATTGGCGGATTACCAAAAATTGGAAGCTGCTTATATTACTTCTTACATTCACATGGGTAATAAAGCTGGTGTGATTGTTGGTTTCAATAAAGCTGATGCATCTTTTGAAGAAGCAGGAAAAGATGTTGCAATGCAAATCGCAGCAATGAAGCCAGTTTCTGTTGATGAAAAAGGAGTTTCTTCAGACATCATCGAAAAAGAAATTGAAATCGGAAAGGAACTTGCAAGACAAGAAGGTAAACCTGAAGATATGTTGGAAAAAATTGCTCAAGGCAAGTTGGCCAAATTCTTCAAGGAAATGACCTTACTTCCACAAGCTTTCGTAAAAGACAACAAAAAATCTGTTGCTGAGTACCTTAAGACTTTTGATAAGGAACTTACCGTTACGGATTTCAAACACGTAAAGTTAGGATAAAATTATTTTAAAGGCGTCTCGTTTAAACGGGACGCCTTTTTTTTGTCTTTTTATTAATTTTGCCCCAGAATTTGATTAACACAATCCTCATTGATTAAAAACTTACTGTTTTTATGTCCATAAAATACAAAAGAGTACTTCTGAAACTGAGTGGAGAATCTCTCATGGGAAACAAAGGCTATGGAATTGATTCCGAAATGTTGCACCATTATGCTTTACAAATTAAAACACTGTCTGATTTAGGTGTTGAAATTGCTATTGTGATTGGTGGCGGTAATATTTTCAGAGGATTGAGCGCCGAGAAATCAGGTATCGAAAGAGTACAAGGTGATTATATGGGCATGTTGGCTACGGTGATCAATGGCATGGCTTTGCAAAGTGCTATTGAAAAAACTGGTTTGTACACTCGTTTGATTTCCGCTATAGAAATGAGACAGATTGCAGAGCCTTACATCAGACGTAGAGCCATCAGACACTTAGAGAAAAAGCGCATTCTTATTTTCTCAGCAGGTACAGGAAATCCTTATTTTACAACAGATAGTGCAGCAGCACTGAGAGCCATTGAAATAAACGCAGAAGTGATTTTGAAAGGCACTCGAGTAGACGGTATCTATTCCGCTGATCCAGAAAAAGACCCAAGCGCTGTCAAGTATGACAAAATATCATTCATTGATGTGATCAGAAAAGGTCTCAATGTGATGGATATGACGGCATTTACCATGTGTCAGGAAAACAATATACCCATCATTGTATTTGACATTGCCAAACCAGACAATCTACCCAATATCATCCAAGGAGCGGAAATTGGTACCCTGGTTCAGAGGTAATGTTATAAAAATTGTAAGATTTAGTTCAAATGTGGGAAGTCATAAAACATCCATGACATCACTACAACTTCAGAATGCTTCCTTTACAGTAGCATAAAAGTTGCCACCCTCACTTGTAATAGCATAATCCAACCTCAAGTTGATCAAATCTCTGGTATTGAGTAAAAATCTCAAACCCAAACCACCTCCTTGTTTAAATCGTCCTGACAATAGGTTTTCAAGCTTACTGTTCAAAGTCCCAATTCCATAGAAAGCTGCGCCGCTCAATCTTTTATAAATCGGATACCTATATTCAGTTTGGAATAATATCAAATTGTTGTCCTGAAATCTTCTGTCATTAAATCCACGCAATTTGGTGCCGCTACTGAGGAAATACTGCTGAAAGAATGGAATTTCATTGAATGACAAACCCATATAAATATTACTTGCAATGATGTGTTTTTTTGCAACACTGGTATAGTTTCTGAAGTCTACCTCCATTTTTTGATACCGATAGGTTGCGCCCGTTATGGCAGAACTTACTTCTGTTTTTATATTTAGAAAATTACCCTTACTTGGATAAATTAGCTGATCCCTGCCATCGTACAGTAACTCAGCTCCAATACTACTTACCACTCCCCCACTCGAACCACGCGCTTTGTCAACATTACTACCTGCGACAACATCATTGATGTTATAATTGTCGAAGATGTATTGCCCGCCTAAATACCACTTGGAAGAGACTCTTCTCAATGCAGAAACAATCGCCCGTGGGAAATTTGCATTGTAAATCTCCAAGTCTTCCTTTTTGCTTTTTACACCCTGTCCATAATAGTTGAAATAATAATTGAAATATCCAATTTCGCCAAAAAGTCGGGTTTTATCTTGATCAAAATAAACTTCATAAGGTAAAAATATGAGCAGTTGTTTCCTGAGTGTATATACCGCTGCAAACTGTATTTGACTCGGTTTTACTCCCTGCTGGCTCTTGAGTCTGAAAGAAGCGATTCCTGCTGCTCCAAATCCTAGTTTGGTTTCGGGTAGGTAAAAAACAACTGGGATGGCTGCATATTTGACTTTATTCCCCAAGGTGTCGCTGGTCGTATCCTGGGAAAATCCTTTAATAAGAAAAATACAAATGAAAAGTGAAAGTAGATAAATCCTCATGCGATGTTTTGTCGTCGATTGATAAACGAAATAGGTTTGGTTTTGTTTATAGTGGATACGAAGTTGTGAAATAGTTCATTTCCATTTCAAAGATTATCATTATGAAACCTAATACTCAGGATTTATTAGATATCTTTTAACTTTAATAGACAGGTTTTTACTAAATTTAGTTATTTTTATTATAATTGTATTTTATATTATTATAAAAAAAATTAGTTATAGTTTACTTTAAGAGGCCTAGAAAATGATTTTCATTGGTTGAAAATCATTTTTTCAAGATTTTAGATAATAAATACGTAACAATCAAGTTACAAACTTATATTATATCTTTACACTATGTTGAATAAATACCTCGAAATTCAATCACTAAGCTTAGTTTTTATAGGTGAGTTCAATCCTATAATTATTACACCATCATGGTTGGCTTTAAAAAATCTAATTAGGGAGGAAGAATCAACTAATGCTAATGTAGATGTAATCCATAACGATTTAGTTCAATATGATTTAGATTGGGTGAGTCTTCGAATTACTAGAAAAAGATGCGAATTTAGAACAATAAAAACTCCATATTTTGACACGGTAAAAGATCTAGCCTCTTCTATTTTTCAAATATTAAAAGAGACTCCCATTCACTCAATTGGAATTAATCATATATTTGAGTTAAGGTTACCAGATGAAAAAATATATTATCAATTTGGTAACCAATTAACAAATCTTGAAATATGGAAGGACGATCTTTCTGACGCTCGCCTAATGAATTTAGAAATAATTGAAACATCAAGAAAAGATTCATTACAAGGTAGGTATAGGGTTAGAATATCTTCTACGGGTGAAAGCAGTAAATATGGGGTAAGAATAGACATAAACGATCACCTAGATTTTGAAGGCGATTCAAGCTCTGCTGTAAAATTTTTATTATCTAATTGGGAAAACTCTTTTGAACGATCGAGTAAAACCGTTTCAAATTTTATTGACAAAATGAACTTATGATGATTGAAACAGCTGATTTTCAACACTGGGTATTAGATAATGACTTAGAAAGCAATGGTTTTGACATCAATCAAGGCTTGGCAATCGAATCTTTTAATAGCCAAATTTTTAATTTATCTCTGTCTAAAAAGAATGAAAATTTAAATGAGAACACTTTTGTTTCTATACCTGAAAAGGGGGAGATTAAATACCCATTTCTTTTTAAAGAAAGAAAACTATTGAATTATTATAAAAAAACTCAACATTGGATTGGAGTAGTAACTAAAATCGATAGTGAAAAGTTTTACGTAAATCTATATGACAAAAGTAATGATGATACATATGAAATTGCGGAATTTGATTTTGATGAGGTTTCAAAATCTGATATGAATTTGGTTAAGTTAGGATCAATCTTTTACTATAGTTTAGGTTTCGCTTCTAATAACGGACAAATAAAAAAAGAGTCATTTCTTAGATTCAAAAGAAGTTATCCATTTAGTGACAATGACTTTGAAACAATTGAAAATAGAGCAGAAAAATTTGACCAAAGTATAAATTGGGATTAAATTTGAGTAAACCTGAAAGCAATATTTTCGAATCGACTCTCTTAGGAACGGGTGGGGGATATGGAGAAAGTCTGGTAATTCATTTAGCGAATGATAATTGGATAGTTATAGATTCTTGTATAAATCCTACAACAAAAGGATCATTACCCTTAGAGTATTTAGAAAACCTAGGCGTTGATCTTAAGAAAAATGTTAAAATGATTGTGTGTACACATTGGCATGATGATCATATTAGAGGGCTGAGTAAACTATTAGAAAAATGTGAATCAGCCATATTTTCAATGGCAAAAGCCACCGATCGAAAAAAATTTCTACGACTAGTTGGATTAGATGACAGAAAGAGGAAACTTGAAAGTTCCATTTCATCAACAATTGAAATAAATAAATGTCTTGAAATCATAGAAAGAAGAAAAACAACTATTCGTCAATCAATTGAAGACAGACTTTTACTTACCAGTGATGAAAATGGAATAAAATATGAAGTTTATTCTCTTTCCCCTTCAGATTATATAATGAACCAGTTTGACATTGAAATTTCATCACTTATTACTGAATATGGAAGCTCAAATAGGAAACTCATTTTGGAAAGCCCTAATTCAAAAAGTGTAGTAATTTATATTAAGGTTAACGAATTAAGAGTTTTACTTGGGGCTGATTTGGAGGTTGAAAAAGATTCAAATCAAAAAGGTTGGCTTAGAATTTTAGACTCTAGTCAAGTTTTAGCTGGGAAGGCTTCCCTTTTTAAGGTTTCTCATCATGGTTCAGAAAATGGTAATCATGAAAGGATGTGGACAGAGTTACTATTAGAGAGACCTATAACTAAGTTAACTCCTTGGAATAAAAATGGTAAATTGCCAACTTTAGATATGCTTAACAAAATTCACAATAAAAGCGAAATTGCCCTTATTACATCTACATTTAGAAATTTAAAAAATAAACCTAAACAACGAGACAAAGACATAACAAAAATCATAAAAACTATGAAACCTTCTCTGGAAGAAGTTCAATTTTCTTATGGGCAAGTAAATTGTCGCTCAAACATTTTTAATAAAAATAGCATCTGGTGTATTGATTTATCGGGTTCTTCTAAATTGATTAATACAGATCTTTTCAAAGAATATCCTGTATCCTAATATTCCCTAATAATAAATAATATTTGATGAACCCATCATCTCAAAGCAAGCAAATTACATTTTGAAATTATAATAATCAATACTCAAACACTGTATTATTTGTCAAATTAAATCGCCGCAAAAGTATATTAAGCAAAACAAAGCTTTTTATTATCTATTATTTTACAATCAGATTAAAGAATCTATCTATTCTGCTTGTTTGAAATGGAAACAAAAAAAAAATTCGATCGTTAACAAAAGGCCGCTTATGTGCTCATTTTCACTTTCCGCACAGGAGTTAGATTTAAGGGGAAGTAAAGGACCCCATAAAGCCATTACCTAGAGTAAAATCCTATGCTAGAAAACATGAAATAAGCAAAGGAAGCAAATTATTCAAATCAATTGCTCTAAATTTTGAGTCAATGTTAAACAAAACGCATTAATTCCCCAACCAGTTCTTCAATCAACGGAATTGGATTTTTAATGGCCTCTTCAATATCAGATTCCTTGTTTACCAATGGAAAAGCAATCACATCAGACGGCAATGAAAAGGCTTCATCTGCCTCAACCGTCCCACAAATAACATACAATTGTTTCTGATATTTCTGACACAGAGCGTAAATCCCTCCAACCACTTTATTTTGAAAGGATTGTCCATCTAGCCTACCCTCTCCAGTTATGACAAAATCTACTGATTTAATGATTTCTTCCAGACCAAATAAATCAATAAAAAATTCAATTCCGCTTTTTATCTCTGCATTCAGAAATGCCATTGGAAGCGTTGCGACAGCGCCCGCAGCTCCGATTCCGGCAACATGCTGCAGGTCTTTATGAAATTCATTGTACAAAATATGATGCAGGTTTCGCAGACCTTGATCCAACAATTCAACCTCATCAGCATTTGCACCTTTTTGAGGCCCATAAACATAAGTAGCTCCATTTTCCCCAAACATGGGATTATTCACGTCCGTAAGGAAAACCAATTCAACTTTAGGCAGCTCACCAGGATGGATTGCTGCAATCTTTATGAGATTGGAGCCTTGAGGGCTAAGCGCATTTCCATCTTTATCCAAAAACTGGAATCCCAGAGCAACCAAGATACCCATACCCCCATCATTGGTGGCACTCCCTCCTACCATGAGACAAATACGCTCCAGACCTCTGTTTATCACATCTTTTAAAACCAAGCCAGTTCCATAAGTGGAGGTGAATAAAGGGTTTCTTTCGCTTTGATTCAGTAATGTCAGCCCTGAAGTCATGGCTAGTTCTATATACGCTGTCTGATCTTTTACACCGTACCAGCTTTCTATTGTCCGGCCAAGTGGGTCTACTGTGCTGAGGTATATTTTATCAAATTTGAGTTTATCGGCAAGTATGGCAAGCGAACCATCACCACCATCAGCCATCGGATAAACTTCCAATTGCCAATCCGCCTTTTTTGACAATATCGTAGATGATATAATTTCGCAAACACCTGCCGCGTCAATCGAACCTTTGAATTTATCTGGAGCAATCAGGATGCGCTTCATGAAACATTAAACTTAGGTGTTGCCGTAACCAAAACCACCTAAAAGTTTATCAGAATTTCTCCAATCCTCCTTAACTGTAACGTGTAATTCTAAGTGAATCTGGCTGTTGAAGAATTTCTCCATTTCCAATCTTGCAGCTGTCCCCAATTTTTTGATTTCCAAACCTCCCTTTCCGATGATGATGTTTTTCTGATTTGGTCGCTCCACATAAATGACCGCCATTATCCTGATGATGGGGCCATTCTTTGACTCGCCTTCTTTAAATGATTCTACAACAACTTCGCAAGCATATGGAACCTCCTGCTTGTATTGCTGCAATAGTTGTTCGCGAATCATTTCGGTAACAAAAAAGCGCTCATTTTTATCCGATAGTTGATCCTTGGGATAATATGCAGGACCTTCGGGTACAACGTCGCGGATAGAAACCAAAAGATCCGCAAGACCTATTTTTTCCATTGCAGAAACTGCAAAAACTTTTTCAAAGGGTATGAGTTCAGTCCAGAATTTCTCGAGTACTCCAACCTTGCCACTTCCAGGCTTCAATTGATCAATTTTATTGATAATCAAATACTTAGGACAATTTAATTTTTTAGTAAGTTGAATCAGCTTTTCATCACCTTCATATTTTTCAAACACATCGGTGACAAATAACAAAAGATCTGCATCTTCAAAAGCTTCGAAAGCTGACGAATTCATCCTTTTATGCAAAGCATATTTTGGATCATCTATAACACCAGGACTATCTGAAAATATGATTTGCGTATTTTCATCATTCCAAATACCCAAAATACGGTGTCTGGTGGTTTGTGGCTTGGAAGTGATGATGGATAACTTATCGCCTAAAAGCGCATTCATCAATGTTGATTTACCTACATTGGGGTTTCCAACTATATTAACATATCCTGATCGGTGCAAATTTTTACCTTTTAAAGATTCAACTATAGCACAAAGCTAAAAAAACCACACTATTTCTATTCTATATGTTAGAGAACTTCGCATTGCTACCTATCTTAGCACCTACAAAAGTTTGAAAAGTGGCAAAAACGGTTGCAGAATTACAAAGTGAGGGAAATACATTTGATATTCTATTTTGGGTAGGATGTGCGGGAAGTTTTGATGCAAGGGCCCAAAGAATTACCAAAGCTATGTGCGAAATCCTGGATCAAGTAGATATTAAATATGCGATCCTTGGTAATGATGAAAAATGTACAGGTGATCCAGCAAGACGTGCAGGAAATGAATTTGTCTTCCAAATGCTAGCTATTCAAAATATAGAAACACTCAACATGTACGAAGTCAAAAAAATAGTGACTGCGTGCCCGCACTGTTTCAATACCCTCAAAAATGAATACCCTGCCTTAGGTGGAAATTATGAAGTCATTCATCATACACAACTACTTCAAGAATTGATTGCTGAAGGAAAACTTAAAGTATCTGGTGGAAAATTTGAAGGCAAAAAGATCACTTACCACGACTCATGTTACTTGGGTCGAATCAATGGTGAATATGAAGCGCCCAGAAGTGTGATTGCTGCATTGGACATAGATCTGTCTGAATTAAAAAGAAGTAGAACGACAGGTCTTTGCTGTGGCGCTGGTGGTGCCCAAATGTTTAAAGAGGATGAGCCAGGATTTAAGCGCATCAATGTTGAGAGAAGTGAAGAAATTATGGCAAGTGGTGCAAATATTGTGGTCGCAAATTGCCCATTCTGCATCACCATGTTGAGTGATGGAATGAAGGCTCATGAAAAACAAGATGAAATCATGGTCTATGACTTGAGTGAAATGATTATTCAAGCTCGGTAAACATGATTTCCATATAAGGACATTTAGTCCATAAAACACTAGTTATCAGCCTTTTAAGCTAACAACTTTTGGACGTAAAATTCCAACATGTGCAATAATTCATCACTTTGATCTTTTTGATCTCTTTTGATATCTGTCAAACGTGGTAGATGTTCTGAAAAATAAAGGGTATTAAATGCGCTTTCAATTATTAAAGATGCTGTGGACCTTGGGTATGGATAATCTGCTTTGATGTCTAAAATTCCTTTGGCAATACGCTCACTTACAGACTTATATGCCGCAAAAAAGCCATCATTATTTTGTTGATCTACTTCTTTGCTGTGGTAAACTTTAGTACCTTCTACTATGACAATTCTGTGCAAGATGTCTTCGTCTACGTAAGGCACTTCCAAATCCTTTTTGGCAGCATCAATCAAAACCATCAACATCACCGTCATTCTTTTTTTGGGTTCTTTGATGTTAATCGTACTGTTTGACAATCTGAAATCCAACCATTCCCAATACCAATTAAGCAGATAAATCAAAAACTTTTGTTTGTTTTCAAAATAACGATATACAGAAGCTTCTGTGCTTTCTATTTTAGAGGCAAGTCTGCGAAAAGTAAAATTTTCAAATCCGATTTCATCGATCAGAATTATCCCATTTTGAATAATCTTCTGCCCCAATTCACTTGATTGTGGATCCTTGATGTATAACTTTTCGTTGACTGTAATACCTAAAAAATGTCCCATTTCTAATAATTATCTTTTAAATCATAACAACTAGATACATTGAAGTTTCTTAAAATACGCCCTTGTAATTGCTTCCTTGCCTGAAACAACCTACTTTTCACCGTTCCAATTGGCACGTTTAACAAGTCTGCTATTTCTTCATATTTATACCCTTCAATCAACATTTTCATAGGAATACCATATTCATTGGACAAACAATTGATTTCCTTGTTAATTTCTTCTAAGGTAGTTTTCACTTCCCCCAGATTGCGCTCAGAGTCAGAAAAATATTCCACGTAGTCAAAAGTCGAACCAATTGGCTCCTTCACAATGTGAAATTTTTTCCTTTTGCGGTACATATTGATGAATAAATTCTTCATAATGGTCGATAACCAACCTTTGATATTGCTACCAGGTAAAAATTTCTCTTGGTTTTTTAAAGCTCTGTAGAGGGTTTCTTGATAAAGATCAACAGCGTCCTCTCTATTTTTTGTTAAACGGAAAGCAAATCCATGTAAAAATTTGCTCTGATTCTGGATGTTACTGTCAAAAGATAATGTGTCCATCGTTTAGTTTTAATAGTTAGTTGCTCAAATATAATAGTAATACTATCATTAACGATAGTTAATTCAAATTTGTTTACATTTTTTTTTAAAATTTTTTATATATGAAAAAAGATTTGCGCTTTGAATGATTATTCCAAACAAAAACTATTTATCTGACTACACTACGACCATATTGTGTGCTACAGCTCAAGAGGATTTTAAGACTACTGGTGTTTATAAAGTTGATTGCTTGAATATGGGTAAATTTTTCTTCACAACATTACGGACAATCCATATTCCGTTTGGTATATAAATTTATACTTTTACACAACTTATGTTATTTAACCAATGTTTAGACAACGTCTATGATTAGAGAACTTATAGCATTAGAGCCAACGGCAAAGGTCTGGATTTATGTCTCAGACAGATTTTTTTCTGAAGAAGAAACAGAAGAAATAAGAGCTGACCTGTACCAATTTTTAGAAAGTTGGACAAGTCATAGTCAGCAATTATTGACGTATGGCAATTTATTCCATCACCGGTTTCTGGTCATTTTTGTAGATGATAAGTATGCAGGAGCATCTGGCTGCTCGATAGATACATCTGTTCGTTTTCTCACATCACTTGGTCAGAAGTACCACGCAGATTTTTTTGATAGAAGCAAAGTTCATGTCCTCATTGATAATCAGGTGGTCGAGCATAAATTTAGTGATATAAAAAAATTAGTAACAGCAGGAATTATCAATAAAGATACTTTAGTCTTTGACCATACAGTTGCTGACAAAAATGGATTTATTAAAAAATGGATACTTCCCATGGAAGAAACCTGGTTTAAAAAGTTTTTATAAAAGATGATAGATAATAATCAAATTGTCAATGCGCTCAAATCTGTAAAAGATCCAAAGTCAGGACAGAACATCATCATGGCGAAGATGGTGGAAGATTTGAGGATTGAAGGCCAACAAGTTTTTTTCTCTATTGTCCTTAAATCTACAGATCAATCTTTAAAATCCTCACTGAACTTTGCATGCATTGAGGCAATCAATAATGTTTATCCGGAGGCCAATGTAAATATTCACCTCAAGATAAAATCAGATGCCTTGGATGAAACACACAGTGTACTTCCTCAAGTGAAAAATGTCATTGCGGTTGCATCTGGAAAAGGCGGTGTAGGCAAAAGTACTGTATCTGTAAACTTGGCCGTTTCATTGGCTAAAATGGGCGCAAAGGTTGGCTTATTGGATGCAGATGTATATGGTCCATCAATTCCTACGATGATGGGGGTTGCAGGCCAAAGACCAAAAATTGAAATTCTTTATGGAAAACATAAAATTGTTCCTGTCGAAGCGCATGGCGTAAGTTTAATGTCAGTTGGATTTGTTGTTGAACCAGAACAAGCCATCGTTTTGAGAGGGCCACGATTAGGAGGCATGATCAGACAATTTATTCAAGATTGTTTGTGGCCAGATTTGGATTATTTGATCATAGATCTTCCACCAGGTACTGGTGACGTGCAGCTCACGCTTGTACAAACTTTACCGGTGACGGGTGTGGTCATGGTCACAACACCACAAAAGGTCGCTCTGATTGATGCTGTGAAAGCAATGAACATGTTTCAACTACCCAATATTGGGGTGCCAATCATCGGAGTCGTAGAAAACATGTCTTGGTTTACTCCTGCAGAATTACCTGATAATAAGTATTTTATCTTTGGAGAAGGAGGAGGTAAAACACTTGCCAAACAATCAAACTCCGTTTTGCTGGGCCAGATACCTTTAGTTCAAGGACTCAGAGAGTCGGGAGACAACGGGGCTCCCATAGCTACTCTAGACGACCACCCTACCGCCAAAGCTTTTGAGAATGTGGCTAAAAATTTTGTAAGACAAGTGTATATCAGAAACGAAACCATTGAACCAACCAGACTTGTAAAAATGGCTGAATAAATATGGATGATAACTTATTCGATAAACTAAAATCGCTTTTCAACAAATCTCAAAAAATTGCACCTTCTAGACCGACTATTCATGAAGAATGGAAGTTAGAGGAGTTTTTGGTCGATATTGAGAGAAGGGAACTCGACGCTGTAAGATCATTTTGCGGTCAAATCTTGGATCAATATAAATTTTGGAAATTGGGATTGTCTGTTAAAGATCAGTTCTATTTTATGAATAATGACAAAATCTCCGCAATTGCCTTTGACTGTAAACCCAAAGCTTTTGATCACATCCAAAGCATGAAATTCATTTCTGTTGTGGGCAATAAGATCAAGGAAATGAACTACATCATCAAATTGGCTGATGTGATGACCAGAAGTCGAGATGAAAACATTGAAACTATTTACAAAATATATCTGAAACCTTCCCACCGTTTGCAAATAGAGGAAAAAGCCAAGCAACTATATGGAAATCTACAGATTGAATATTTGTTGATCAATAACAAACCAATGAGAATTTCATTGAAGGCTTCTAAATATAGCGATCAAAACTATGCAGAGGCTCTGCCTTTCGAACAACTATTAGAAATGCTTTCTTAATAACAAGATTTCAAAAATTGAAAAATTTGTACTAGCTAAATATTTTTCGCCCCTTCTATTTTCATTCAATCTTTATAATCTTTCTCATAAAGATTTGGCACAGGCGAAAAGCCTTTCGCCCCTACATTTTTCACTTTATGAACTTTCAAACTTTATGAACTTTATGAACTTCCAAACTCTATATCTACCCTTCTGAAGAATCTTTTTTCTTGATCTCATCAATCGTTTCTAAAGTCTTTTCCCAGAATGTACTGAAAACTGGTTTTAATTTATTGAGTGCTTGTTGAGAAACCGCTGGCACTTGCACTAAATATGGATAAGTAAAAGAAGAGGCTTTCGTTTGGTCAGAAACCAATTTCACTTTATCAACCAAACCTATACTCAATGCTAAGATGGTAGCAAAGAAAAAGCCCTGTAAAGCTGCACCTGCAGATTTGTTTATAATGTTGAGATGGACAACCTCCAGTAATTCTTCTAGCTTTTTACCAATAAATCTGATGGTAACCATCACGCCAATGAAAGTAACTGCAATACCCAAAATGAAGGTGATTGCAGGATTTATTTTCAACAGGTTTTGAAGAAAATCAATAACAATCGGTGAAATTTTGAGTGCTGCTACTATTCCTATGATCAATGAGAGGGTATCAAATATAGTTTTGATGAGTCCTCTTTTGTATCCAAGGTACAAACCCAAAGAAATGATGATTGCTGATAAAACGTCTATGACCATTGTGCAAATTCTTTTAAGAAAGCTAGCGTAAATAATAAAACAAAGATAGTGGTAGCCACAATATCAAGTTAACATTGGGTAATGCGTTCGTCGATTTGTTTCTACAGTTGAGATAATTATTACATATAAAAGGATAAAAATCTAGGCCTTGCGTTTCATGTAGTAGTCGAATACCTTGGTAACTACAGCTTTACCTAGACTTGCCGGATCTTTTCTTAGTTCTTGTTCTTCATGGCCTACAGCAAGAAAAATAGCGTCGACAGCTCTTTCAGCCATAAAGTCACTGAGTGAAGCATCCACTTTATTTTTAGAGAACATATTGTAGGTACCCGCAGCCAAGGGCCAATATTTATTTACTTCGCTTTTGTTGAGTTCGAGATTTAATCTTTCACTATATCTTTTTTTGACCACCACCTTCATGTTATTTTTGAGCACTTGGGTAGCGGCATCCTTACCACCTGTAACCACTGCTACTGCATCGCCAAAATCTACTTCACTGATTGCATCTTTCATTATGCCCTCACTTTCAGTAAGCATGATAGAGGCAGATTTAGCAATTACTTCTTTGGACTTTGCAATTTCTGCACTCAAACCAAGACTTGAGAGGCTGTTGAGCACCAGATTCACTTCAGGTGGAAGTGTTTGCATCGGATCATCACCTGATAAATTTTTGAGCTGCATCAATGCTTTGAAAGTGCTACTATTTAAAATTTCTCTTAAAGCAGTGATCGTTTCTAATGCACTTGGCTTCAAAGTAGAATTCATCAAAGTGCTGCAAGACATAAAAGTTACAGCTAAAAAGCATATGAGATATTTTCCTGTGCTCATTTGGTATTATAATATGTGCCAGAAAATTAAGAATTTTCATTCATTATTTGTTTTAATTTAAAAACTCTGCCATTAAAGAGTCATAAGTTTTGAATAAACGCGGCAAAAAAAGAATTTTGCATACTAATAGAAATATGATGAAACTCATAAATATCCTTTGTATTGAAACCAGCACCGACGTTTGTTCTGTAGCAATCAGTCAAAATGGGAAACTCTTGTCCTGTGTTGAAAAAGTAAATACACAGAATCATGCTGAAGAAATCACTCTGATGATTGATCAATCTTTGAAGGAAGCAAAACTCAGTTTAAAGGAATTAAGTGCAGTAGCGGTTTCAGCTGGACCGGGTTCATATACAGGTTTAAGAATAGGTGTTAACACAGCAAAAGGTTTGTGTTTCGCTTTAGAAATTCCATTAATCGGACTTTCTAGTTTGGCAATTTTAGCTAATAGTATAGAAAATTGTGAAGAAGGTTCGATCATTATTCCTATGATTGATGCCAGAAGAATGGAAGTATATACTGCCACATTTGATCATAACTATGAAGAATTAACTCCAACTCAAGCCTTGATCATTGATGAAAACTTTGCCCAATCACATGAAAATGACAGCATTTATCTGTGTGGAAATGGATATCAGAAGGCAATGGAGTATCTAAAATCATTGAAAATACAGTCTGGACATCAACTTGCTTCTGCCGTATATATGGTGAAAATCTCCCATTCTTATTTCAATGATTCAAAATTCGTTAATTATTTAAATTTTTCTCCATATTATTTTAAAGAGCCCAATATCACCAAGCCAGCATCAAGAAATACATAGAATGTGAACTAAATTTATTCATAATTCGTTCTTTATATATATGAATTTTTTGATACAACAACTATCAAATTAAATATTTTTCTAACATGTAATCAATTTTATATCTGATTAATACACAGATCTCAAATATGGCATACTTCTTGAATTACTCATATTATGAATTGCGTGAAACTATAATAGTAAATTTATGAGGAACAAAAAGAATGAAACAGTAACTCTTAAAAAGGGTAACAAGGAAGTTCAGCTGGATTACGCCGATTTGAGAAAGGCTGTGCTGGTACTAAGAGCTGTCAATCACAAGTTGAGGCAGAGAATGATTGATTTATTGGAAGATGGCGATCCGATGACCGTGACGGATATTTATATCAAGTTGCGATTGGAACAATCTGTAGCTTCACAGCACCTTGCGATTTTAAGAAGAGCGGGAGTAGTAATTACAGAACGTCAGGGAAAATTCATTTATTACTCAATAAACAAAGACCGATTGGCACAAATATCTACACTTGTTGAAGACTTAGCTAGCTAGTATACATAAGCCGTAGCTTATATATAAATAAAGCTTGCTGCGTAATTCGCTCAAAATAAGACAAAACTCAGTAAGACTTAAACCAATGCTTTAAAAGTCTCATATTTAAATAAATTATAAAAAAATGTAATATTTATTTTTGAGATTAATTATTTTTCTACATCTTTGTCTCTAGGTCGGAAAAATAAGGAAGCAAATGAAAAGCACTAAGGTCGTTTTCAGTAGCGAAAAGCTAAACTATTCGTGTGAGCTTATGAGAGCTCTCGCACACCCCTTGCGGTTGCAGATTTTACAACAAATTGATCAGCACGGGGAAATTCATGTCAATCACATCTACAATGAGTTGCAGATAGAGCAATCTATCACTTCGCAGCATCTCAAGGTTTTGAGACTTGCTGGTGTCGTAAACCAAGAGAAGGATGGAAAATTCATGAATTATACAATCAATTATGACATACTCGAAAAAGCAGAGTATGCTGTAAACAGATTTTTAAGAAAATAAAAAAAGCGATCAACGTTGTCTCAATGTTGATCGCTTTTTTTTTATTTATTTTACTAAATCAGTCACACAAAATTATTTGGCGTGGTAGTTAATCCATTAAATAAAGTCATTTCAGATGAATAGGATACTGAGAATACTCTTCTTGGCTATAGTATTCTTTATGGGATACTTATGGTTTGGTCAATTATTTAAGTCTTGCAATAGGCCTAAGTCAGATATCGGTGTCTATTCTAATGAAGATGTTTCAACAAATGAGGTCGATCAATTACCAAATAATGACTTTTTTTCTGATGAAGATTCTGTAGATTATTTTCCTGATTCAGAAGGTGAGTCCACAGACCCTATAGATTATGAAAAACTGGACAATTTGATTGACACCAAAGGAAAACCACAACCAGAGGCTGTTAAAGAAGAAATCATCAAGGTAGAAGCAGTACAGCCTATCAAAGAAAATAAACCCAAGGAACAAAAACCAGTATCTACACCGGTAAATAAAGAAAATTCAGTGCCTTCTACTTATGTAAATGATGCAAATGAACCCTTTTTGGTCATTGCAGGAAGTTACCTGGTGGAGGAAAATGCAGCAGAGATGATTGCAACGCTCAAGAAAATGGGTTACTCTAGTGCTGAAAAAATCGTTTTTGATCTTTCAAAATTTTATTCTGTATGTGTTGGTAGGTATAAGGATCATGAGACTGCCTCAGAAACCGTCAAGAAATTGAAAGGTAGCGGGATAGAATCTTACGTTCACCGCAGGAAATAATCACTAATTTTTCACATCTTTACTTTATTAAAAGATGTGTTTATGTGTGGCAGATCCAGTCTTACCAAAACTGAAAAGGAACTTGAAGAAAGATTCCAGGCAAATTTCTACAGTGAAGATTTAGAGCGGTACAACCCTCTTCCCAATTACAATGTTGCACCTACCCATATGATGCCTGTCATCACCAATGAAGATGTCCTACATTTCAATGTATATCGTTGGGGTTTGATTCCTTTTTGGGCAAAAGACGAAAAGATCGGGAGCAAAATGATCAATGCTCGTATTGAAACGATCATAGAAAAAACAACTTACAAAAATACTTTCCAGAAAAAGAGATGTCTCGTGCCAATGGATGGCTTCTACGAATGGAAAAAAGAAGGAAAGGATAAAATACCTCATAGGATTGTTACTACAGATCAAGAAATCTTTTCTGTTGCCGGAATGTGGGAATCTTGGAAAAACCCAACAGGGCACACCATTCATACCTTTACAGTGATCACATTGCCTGCTAATGAATGTATGTCTAAACTCCACGACAGAATGCCTGCCATTCTCAAAAAAGAAGAAGAAAAATTGTGGCTCAACAATGATTTGACTCGGGATGATGCGCTGAGTTTATTACAACCTTATGAATCCTCTAAAATGGATTTTTACGAAGTTTCCAATAAAGTCAATAAAGTCAGTGAAAATGATCCCTCTTTGATTGAGAAAGTGCCTGTCATCAGGCAAGGTTCTTTGTTTTAAATCCCATTTCAATTAAGGCAATGGGATTTCAATGGGATTTCAATGGGATTTCAATGGGATTTCAATAGATTTCAATTGATTTCAAGAGACCAAAGCGTAAGGGGGTAAAATTTTGCACCTTTTTCAAATTGATGTTCAATAAAGGTTTGATTTCAATCTCTTGTAAAAGAACGGTTATGTGGTATTTAAACAAAAAAAGGCCTACCTGAAGACAAGTAGACCTTTTTAATATAAGTTTTAAAGAACGAGCATTAATATTCCCACAAATCGTGCTCAAAATTGAACAGCTCTTCTTTTATTTTTTCTGATTGTAAAAGTACATCCATGTTGGCTGTGTCAGACTTTGGATCGAAATAATCTTCCACCCTATAGTCTAGGATATTTGATCTTTTGTATATCACACTGCTAAAGAATCTATTGTCTATCAGATCAGACCAAGACATTGGTGCCATATCATTGTCATCACTCATGACTCTCTTTTTAGCCAACAATTCTCTTGCTTCAGGATAATAAATCCAAAATAATGGATATTCCAAAGGTCTATCAAGTCCTTCTACAACTTCTTCCATGATTGGAGCAATGCCCAAAATCCTATTCTTCAATACGGAAGCTTGCTCATCAAAAAACCAAATTTCTTTGATTCTGAATTTCTTGATATTTCTCCAGTCTAAAGTGTTTTTAACCACTTCGATTTTTTCCTGATAAGTATCATAATCAAAACTAGGAATTGTGTCGATTTTAAACAGTTTTCCTTCTACCTCACTAGCTCCAAGTGGAGTTTTGAATTTTTCATCATCGAAAGCAGTGATGTCACCGTTAGAAATCAAGTCTTTCAATATGTTGAAAAAAGGCATTTCCTCTGCTCTCCAGGCTAAGTTTATCTTTTCTCTGGTATCAACAATTCTCCAAAATCTCTTTTCCCAAGCAATATCAGCTTCTCTGATAGGCTCGTAAGGTAAAACCACACTTTCTGTGATCATTCTCCTTGGAACGATATCGTCGATGTAAATATCTTCTGAAGGAACACTTGACTCAGTTATCTGAGGAGTGGTCGGCGTTGAAGGCGTTGTAGGTGCAGGATTTGTTACTCCTTGAGCTTGAACTGCCATCATACCTCCTAAACAAAGGAAGGATGCAAGACCTGTTTTAATTAATTTGTTGTTCATTTCTTTGATTCTTATTTTTATTTACAAATCCTCAATTGAGAAACGTATAAGAACAGTTTACTATTATCTAATATTTACAATAACATCACCCAATGGTCTAGATGCTCCATCACCAGGACATCTACCCTTGATATCTCTGAAAAGGTAAGTATCTCCAGTAGTTGCTTTACTAACTACACCAGAAGACTTACCATTATACCTTCCACCTTGATTAGGGCTAAACTCTGGATCTTCTCGTCTAGGTTGTCTAATCAATAAGAAATCGGTTATTTCACATCGAGCATCAAAATCAAATTGTTCCAAAACAGCGATCAAACCTTGGTAAGCTTTGAATTGTCCATCTCCCATCGTACCCCCACCTTGAGTAGGTGTAAACCTAGGCAGTGGATTTGGAATTCTTTTTACTCTGAACTTTTTGGAAGAATTCATACCCGGAGCAGAAACAGAAACATTGGCTTCAGCGCCTCCGCTTACCTTTACATTATAAGATCCATCACTATTTCTTGAAATAGATCCGTTGTCAATGCTAACTTTAATCTGGTTACTATTTACACCCGCAGCGGAAACTTCGATTGGATTATCAACACCCATATAAAACACGTTCATTTTGGTTGCTGATATAGCCACAGATTTTTCACCCACTTCATATTCAAATTCTGATGTGTAAGTTTTTTTCTCACCTGTCACAGGGTTGGTTACCGTTGCAGATGCAGTATACTTTTTCTGACCTAATCCTGAAGCAGATGCTGAATAAGTAGCAATTCCATCAGAATTCACACTTACTGGAGCACCATTTACAGACATAGAAATTCCTGTATTAGTATTTCCAGCAGCAGCTGACAAGAAAACTTCTGTTTCGAAAGTTTCACCCCTAGTCAAATATGTTTTCTTTGGTGCAGATACCACACGGTATTCATCAAAAACAACTTCAGTAGTAGTTCCAACTTTGCTCGCCAAATAATTTAGTACAGCTGCCTCAGAACTTTTGAGGTCATTTTGAAATTTAGTGAAAATTGGCAAGGTTGCACCAATTGGCATGTGACCAAAAGTAAAATCTGCCCAATCTTCTTTTTTATTCAAAGAGTTTTTCCACTTTTCATTGTCGATTTCTATTGGCAGGGAGAAAGTTTTTCTATCTTCTTCATCTATGAGATCAAGCATTTTCTTTTTGATATCCTCCATCTTCACCCTCAATTCCTCTCCTTTTCCATTGATAACCATCAATCTGGTTGTAGCATCATAGTTTCTTTTACCTCGAAGTTCTTTTTCTCCGTTGTTTAATACTACGTAATCATCATCATCTACTTTACCGTTGATGTTTCCTCCTTCATCAATTAATTTATCGACGATGTCAGCAATAAAAGAAGATCCATCTTTAGATAAATCTCTGACAACGTCTACACGATCAGCATATTTTTGAAGTTCATCTTTTTTCTTAGCGCCATCTTTGATCACTTTGGGCATTTTTTCGTTTGCTCCATCAAGCGTTTTATTTGCCGTCTTCAACCCTTCGTTGACCATGTCAAATGCATTGAATATCTCCGCGGAAACGTTTAGAGCTAAAAGCGCGGTCAATACCAGATACATGACGTTGATCATCAATTGCCTGGGTTCCTTTGGTATAGACATATTTTCTTATTTAATTATTAAGCAATAAATTATAGACTATACCCTATTAGTTCTGTTTTACTGTAAATGCATTGAGTACATTACCATAAACTGAATTAAGAGAAGAAAGATTTTTATTCAGAGAAACCATTTGTTCTTTGTACAATTTTGTATCATCAACAGTATCGTTGAGTTGTTTCATAGCTTCGCCCATCTTTGTATAAAAGTTGTGCATAGTTTTGAGTTGCTCAGAAGTTTCAGAAAAATCTACTTCTTGCAAAGCTTTTAAAGACGATAAACTCTTGGACATATTTTGTAACTCGCTGAGCATACCAGTAAGGTTAGTTTCTACTACATCGCTATTTAATGGCTTTGCACTACTACTTGCTGATAAACCAGATACTGCTGCTCCACCTGAAACAAGGCCATCAGCTTTATCAAGACCTGGATATAATTTCTCCCAGTAATAATCTTTGTCTGGTGGTAACAAACCTAACATTAAAAATAAGAAAGCTTCTGTTAATAAGCCGGCAGTAATCGCTGGACCACCCCATGAATAACTGTTAATTTTTCCTAATGCACCTATCATAACTACGGCGGCACCCACACCAATAATTAAGTTTTTTAGATATTTAAATTGAGATGTCTTATAAAAGCTCATTGTCTTTCGATTTTAAAAAATTAATAAATTTAGCACACAGTTTTATACAAACGCAGGTACCAACATCGAAAGATGGTCTGCGGTAATATATTTAAGTTAAAAGTTCAATTAATTGATTAGAAGTCGTTTATAGATCTTCCTAGGAATGTTATAGCACATCTAAATCCAATATAAGATTTAGTAGTGTCTTGATATTCCCAATGTCTGGTTCCAGTCTGTAAGAAGTAAGAAATATCTTTCCAGCTACCACCTCTGATTACTTTTCTTTTGAGTATTTCAGGGTCAGTTTCTGAAGCATTGTATTTGTATTCAGGATTTAAATCATGTTCTGAGTTATAAGCATTTTCTGCGTATGCAGAACTTGTCCACTCAGCAACGTTTCCAGCCATACAATACAAACCGTAGTCATTTGGAAAATATTCATCAGCCTTAACGGTGTATAATCCTCCGTCTTCAGGATAATTACCTCTACCAGGTTTAAAGTTTGCTAATAAACAACCTTTCGCGTTTCTTGCATAATAACCTCCCCAAGGATATGGAGCTAAATCTCTACCGCCTCTGGCTGCATATTCCCATTCTGCCTCAGAAGGCAATCTAAACTCCTCAGTTTGAATTTCTTCCTCAGCTTTGTAAGCATTGTATAACTGTGTTCTCCATTTGCAAAAAGCAGTTGCTTGCGCCCAGTTTACACCGACGACAGGATAATCGTCAAATGCTGGATGGGAAAAATAATTTCTTGTATAAGGTTCATTATAAGAATATGAGAAATCTCTAATCCAACAAAGTGTATCAGGATAAACTGCTACTTCATAACTGTTGATGAGATCTTTTCTATTACCATTTTTGTCATGAGCAGCTTTCAACCAATTGAAATCTTTGTACTTGTACTTCAACTTTGTAGTATTAAACTCTCTTGAACCGTTGATGGCCATATCACCTTGATAAAACAATTCATCTAATGTTGGATCTGAATAATCTAACTCAAGTTCCCAATCGATGAGGTCATTTCCTAAATCATCTTGATAAAAATCTCCCATGACAACGTGAGCGATAGAATCTCTTACCCAATCGACAAATTGTCTGTATTCGTTGTTGGTGATTTCAGTATCATCCATGAAAAATCCCTGAATGGAAATTGACTTAGGTTTTTGAAGATAAGTAGAAAAGATGTCTTGATCACTCTGACCGATGTGGACCTGACCAGAAGGTACATATACCATTCCATAAGGATTCGTTACCTTCCATTGTGGGCGATTTGGCACACCTGTCAGGTTACCATTTTGCTTTGATGAAGATCCACAAGACGACGCTACCATAATCCCTATGACAGCGATAAGAAAATACATTGATTTTTTCATCCTCTATTAAACGCAATATTAATTAACACACAAAAACGCTTCAAAATTACATCTGTTTTCTGAACAGTCATATAATTTTTTCTAATATTTAAACTTTAACTATAAAAACAACTATTTTATTGTAGTCGTCTTAAAATTAAAGCTTTTAAAACCTAAATGTCCTTAGAACAATTTTCTAACTCCAGAATTAAAACAAGAATCGCTCCAAAAATCATGATTGTTCCAAAAAAAAATAGAAATCTTTACTCCCAAACACGAATCAAAAACGCTTTCATCCATATCATATTGTATTTCAGACAAAAATGAATAAAAGTTCTTCACTACAAAATATATTTAAACAACCAAATTTATCATTCTCCCAGGCACAACGATGACTTTTTTCACCGGTTGATCCAACCATTTTTTAACGGAAGCCTTCTCAAAAACGAGTTTTTCGATTTCTTGTGGAGCCATATCTTTGGCTACTTCTAATTCATCTCTTTTTTTACCATTGACACAAATTGGATATACAACTGTGTCTTCAATAAGGTATTTTTCTTCTACTTTGGGAAAAGAAGCGTGGTGAACACTACCCTCTCCACCCAATTGAAGCCACATCTCTTCTGCAATGAAAGGTGCAAAGGGGGCAATGAGTTTTACCAATTCTACAATGACTGCTTTTTTATTACAGTTCATCCTTTTGAGCTCATTGACACAAATCATAAAATTACTGATGGTGGTGTTGAGAGAAAAACGCTCAATATCATCTGTCACTTTTTTGATCGTGGTGTGTAGGAGCTTTAATTCTTGATCATTGGGAGTCTCCTCAGTAAATTGTAGCGTTCCCTCATTATGGATCAAGTTCCAAAACTTTCTTAAAAACTTAGAAACACCATCAATGCCCTTTGTGTCCCATGGCTTTGATTGCTCGATCGGCCCCAAAAACATTTCATACATTCTGAAACAATCTGCTCCATACTTTTCAACCATGTCATCTGGATTGACCACATTGAAGTACCTTTTAGACATTTTGCCTACTTCTGATTTGGTAAGCAACTTGGCTGAACTTCCGAAATCATTAGCATGAAATATGCCTTCTTTAGTATGAAATGTTGCATTATGAAATTCTGGGCGCCATGCTATAAATTGTTGAATACCATTGGCATTCAGATGGCTTTCTGGACTTCCATATTTTGATACAAAATCAACGTGAACCGGAATCTTGGCAAAATCAGCAATAGACTGTGGATCAATGAGGTCTTCTGAATAAAAGTGACTGTCTCCCGATTCGGATTTTTTCAAATAAATCGATTCAATAACCCCTTGTATCATGCCTTGGTTGACCAGTTTCTTAAATGGCTCTTCAGTTGGGACTAAATTGAGATCAAACAAAAACTTATGCCAAAACCTGCTATACATCAAATGTCCTACGGCATGTTCTGCACCGCCAATATAAAAATCAACTTCTTGCCAATAATTCAATGCCTCAGGAGAAGCAAAAGCTTGGTCGTTATTTGCATCCATATACCGTAAAAAGTACCATGAACTACCTGCGAAACCAGGCATTGTATCTGTCTCTCTAGACATTCCATCTACCTCTACCCAATCTTCCAACCTTGCAAGTGGTGACTTCCCATCTATGGTTGGTTTGAAATCATCCAATGGGGGTAAAGTAATTGGAAGTTCAGAAACTGGAACAGTGTGTACATTTCCTTCGGCATCATACAGTATTGGAAAAGGTTCTCCCCAATATCTTTGTCTGCTATAATTGGCGTCTCGGAGTTTAAAATTTATTTTCTTGGAACCAACGCCTTGTGTTTCCATCTTTTCAAACATCAACTGAATAGCTGCCGGAACTTCCATGCCATTTAAAAAATCAGAATTGATGATGATGCCTAATTTGTCATGAAGTGTTGCGCCAGGATAATTGGATTTATCTACGACGTCTACAATGGGAAGATTGTATTTTTTTGCAAAATTCATGTCCCGCTCGTCATCGCTAGGTACTGCCATGATGGCTCCAGTTCCGTATTCTTTCAAAACATAATCACCAATCCAAATAGGAATACGCTCTTGGTTGAATGGATTAATGGCGTATGAACCTGTAAATGCACCATTCATCTCTTTGACTTCCGCCATTCTTTCACGCTCCGATTTGTTTTTGACATAATTAATACATGCCTCAATTTCTGCTTTTTGATCAAGAGTTGTCAATAAAGGCACTAAATCATGCTCCGGGGCTATGACCATATACGTTGCTCCAAAAATTGTATCAGGTCTTGTTGTAAAAATCTCTAGTTGTAGATCTTGGCCATCAATGTCAAAGAACATTTGTGCACCTTCTGACCTGCCAATCCAATTTTGCTGCATGGCTTTTAAAGGCTCAGGCCAATCTAGCTTATCTAAATTACTCAGAAGTCTTTCTGCATAGGCAGTTATTCTCAACGACCATTGCATCATCGGTCTCCGTTCTACAGGAAAACCTCCTCTTTCTGAAACACCATCTTTTACTTCATCATTGGCCAAAACAGTACCAAGTGCTTCACACCAATTTACAAAGCCTACCTTTCTGTAGGCCAATCTGTAATTCATGAGCACTTCTTCTTTGGCTGTCTGGGTCATTACATTCCATTCATCAGCTGTAAAATATTCGCTTTGTGAAGTAGCAGCCTGGATTTGCGCATTTCCATCAGCTTCAAATTTGGAAATTAGTGCACTTATTGGCATTGCCTTGTCTAAACCAGTGTCATAATAATGGTCAAACAATTGCAAAAAGATCCATTGGGTCCATTTATAATAAGATGGGTCACAGGTTTTTACTTGTCGACTCCAATCGTAATTAAAACCTAGATTATCAAGTTGTGCTCTATAACGTGCTATATTTTCATCGGTACTGATGGCTGGATGTACCCCTGTTGAGATGGCGTATTGCTCTGCTGGCAAGCCAAAAGCATCGTATCCCATAGGGTGTAGTACGTTATATCCTTGTTGTTTTTTATATCTTGCAATGATATCAGAAGCTATGTAACCCAGAGGATGGCCAACGTGTAAGCCTGCTCCAGAAGGATAAGGAAACATATCCAGTACATAAAATTTGGGCTTTGAAGTGTCGTTTTCTACCTTATAAAGTTTGGTTTCTGCCCATAGATTGCGCCATTTTGGTTCAACCTCTTTGTGATTATAATCCATGTGATGAAGTTCATTTTTCTAATGAAGGCGCAAAAGTAGTAATAAAGTTGGAAATATTGGTTTGGTTTTGAAGAGAAGACCATCTCAACTTAAGTTGCAAAAAAAAGAACCGGCTGTTATAGCCAGTTCTTTTCGCTTTGATTGATTTGAACTATATATTTTATCGTGCCTTGCTGCCGTGCAGTTGCTCCTTACTTCTAAACGCTTTCTGCGCTAGCAAACAACTGTTCATGCAATGACTTTAGTGCTAAAGCCTTGTATTCACTACTTACTAAAAGGGAAATATTGTTATTACTTCCACCGTAGCTCACCATTCTTAATGGCACATCAGAAAGTGCACTGAGTATGTGTGTCGGTGTGCCTACCTCTTCGCCCAATTTATCGCCCACTATGCAAATGATGGTTTGTCCATGCTCAGTGGATACTTCACCAAATACATTGATTTCTCGCTCTATGTTTTCCAACTGACTGATTTGATCAATCGTGAGCGAGACAGATACTTCAGAAGTTGTAATCATATCAATCGGTGTTTGATATTTTTCAAAAACTTCGAAGACTCTTCTCAAAAATCCGTAAGCATTGAGCATACGACCAGATCTAATTTTGATAGCAGTTATATTATCCTTGGCTGCAATTGCGGTAATATTCCTTCCACTCGATTTTGCAGAAATTAATGTACCAGGCGCGTCTGGTTCGAATGTATTTTTTAAACGTACGGGAACGCTATCCATCTCCGCAGGGATCACACATGTTGGATGCAATATTTTAGCACCAAAATAGGCTAACTCGGCAGCTTCTCTGTAAGAAAGCTCTCTTACAGGTACAGTGCCTTCTACCACCCTTGGATCATTATTATGTAAACCATCAATATCTGTCCAAATTTGAATTTCAGGACTATATAACGCGGCTCCAATAATGGTTGCAGTATAATCCGAACCACCTCTCTGCAAATTGTCTATATTCCCATCAGCATTCAAGCAAATGTAGCCTTGTGTAATGTAGTAGGTAGCTTTGTCAGATTGATCTATGAGCTTATTTAATGCTTTTCTAATTTGTGGTATATCTGGATCACCTTGCTTATTGGTTGACATAAACTCCAATGCTGGCAATAAGGTACAACTTCTACCAATTGCATTCATATAAAGAGTGAAAAGTTGGGTTGAAATCAACTCACCTTGAGCAAGAATTATTTTTTCCTCTTTTTCACCAGGCTGGTCAGCATCAAATAAATCCGCAATGATGCCAAATTGAGTAGAAATTACCTGTTTACCCTGCTCATTGTATGTTCGATGAGGTAAAAGTTCATCCACAAAAGGATGATATTCATTGATCAATTGAGAAAGTTGTTGTTTTGCACTTTCTAGATTTCCACTTGTAAGTGCTTGACCAATTGAAACCAATTTGTTGGTTGTACCGGCAACGGCTGATAAAACTACAACTTTGGGATTGCCATCAGAAATGAGATCTGCCACTTGCTCCATCCTTTCTGGACTTCCAACTGAAGTACCTCCAAACTTTTGTATAATCATCGTGTGTAATAGCTTTTAAGGAGGCAAAATTAAATAATTGAAAAAAAAATCGGGTATTAACAAGGTTATTTCCACAACATTTCACATTTTGTGTTAAATTTCACTTTTATGCTAAAAGTTTCAGACATTGTTTACGAGTTGGTAAAGAAGACTCCATTTATTGCCGAGGCGCTCAAGGAAGGTTTGGTCAATACTTCTGCGCTAGCAAGATTGTACCAGGATGAGGTAGAAGCTAAGCTTGGAAGGAAGGTAAAACAGGGTTCAATCATCATGGCAATCAATCGAATGAACATGGGCAGTTTGGACTATGAACGCAAACGTTTAATTGCCTTTTTCTCCAAATTGAGGGACATGTTGGTGAGGACAAGTCTTGTCGATTATACATACAAATATTCTGGTAGTGTGGCCGTATCATTGAGAGATCTATTAAGTATGGTATCTCAAAAACAAGATGTGTTTTGCACTTATTGTCAAGGAGTTGCAGAGTGCACGATCATAGTCACAGAAAGCATTGCAGAAGAATTGGAAAAGATTTTCAAGAATGAAACACTCATCAACAAAGAAACCAATCTTGCAGCATTGACCTTATTATTACCCGCAGAAAATAGAGTGCTTTCAGGGATTTATTATTTCATTCTCAAAGAGCTCGCTTGGCAAGACATCAACGTGGTTGAGGTAATATCTACTTCAAATGAATTTACCATTGTGGTGAATCAAAAAGATTTGGATAGAACTTTCGCAGCAATCAACAATTTGAAAGGAGGAAAAGTATAGTTACAATCATTTATGATTGTATTTCTTTTTACCAATTTTCCAAATGGTTTTTAATGTAGATCTGACTTATCTCATTGTGCCTGTCTAAATGGGTTCCCCGTTGATATTCGTTGTCAATACCGCGCTCATATAATCAAAGAAAGGTCTCAAAGCTTCAAAGGTTTTCACCACTTCATCAGCAAAATTGGGTGATAATAGCGCTTTGTCACTAAATTTTCTACTTGCAACAAAAGACTTTTGTTTGATCAAATGAATGGCTGGCAGTTCTTTATCATAACCTCTTGGAGGGTTTTTTAAAGCATCTTCTGTGCTAAGTCCCTCAAAATACTTCACAAACAAAGGATCTTCCAATATCTTCGAAATAGTTTGGTGATCGTATGCAAACTCGTCTCTGATTCTTTTGAGATCTTCTGGTTCTGGCTGCCAAAATCCTCCGCCAACAAAAGTATCTCCTCCGGGTTGAATGTGAATGTAATACCCTCCCCTTCTCATTTTAGATGCCCGCTCAAAATATGCGGCCATGTTTGTTTTATAAGGAAGTTTATCTTTGGAAAATCTCACATCACGATAAATCCTGAATACTTTGCTCTTTTCCAGGACGTCTGTTTTATTGAGTTTTGCCTCAATGTTTGCCACCAATTCTTTAAAAGTCTCAAGTGCATTTTGGTATTCGTCTTTGTGCTCTTCAAACCAAGGTCTGTTATTGTTATCTCTGATGCTTTCTAAAAAAGCAAGTACGTTTTTCATTTATGCATGTTTTTTGAAGTTCCGAAGATATCAATTTTTTGTTAAGACGTTTATTGAAGTATTGGCAAAAAGAAAAGTGATTGTTGAGTTTTCAGTGATCAGTTATCAGCTTTCAGCATTAAAAGGGGATGAGGAAACCGGATACCGGATTACCGGATGAAGCAGGGACACGTGATAGGCGTAAACATTCCGCTACTTTTATTCCTGTACAGAATCATGGCCTTGTATTTCTCCATATTTTACAATACCCAGTACAAACGCAGGGCCCTGCGTCTCAATATGAACTTTCTAACATTATGAAATAACGGGGAGCATTCCACCCTTCCATTCTTGTACAAACATTGGCCTTGCACCTCTCTATATTTTACAATACCCAGTACAGACGCAGGGCCCTGCGTCTCTGCATGAACCTTTAAAATGTGGTGTCTCGTTCAAATATTTCACCTAATCCAATTTTAAAACCTCCTCTCAAATATGCCCCATCACTGAACGACCAGATGTAATCAAATCTGAATAAATCAAAAGGCCCAAGTGTAAAACCTTCAAGTCCCAATCCTACTTCATAATATCTTTTATCTGTCCTGAGTAAGGTCGCTGCATTGGCAACCAATTTTATGCCCGTCCTATTGACATAAGGAATCAAATCAGTAAGGAAACCATCGAAATGATGTTCATAAAAGGCAGTGAGATAGTTGCGATCACTACTGAATTGGTAATATGGCAATAACCTATACCCATTCAAATAATTGGATACGAATGCTGTGGATAATTCATTTCCTTGAAAATGGAACAGGTCCACATCATTAAACCTTTTTTTGGATAAAAAACTACCATATTCCATAACGGCATTGCCATATCCGTAAATACTCATGGGAATGTTTTGTTTTTCCAATCTTAAGATGATTTTTGAGTAGTCTGCATATTGACTTGTGAGAGGCACTGCCCATTGATACGTAAAAAAGATGTCAGGCCATTCAGACCGCATTCTTACTCGTCGATTTGGATAGCTGGTATACATTTGACCTATCCTAAATCTAAAATTGAATGATTGCAAAAACAACTTGTCTTCAAAAAAATAATCTGAAGCATTTCTGATGTTATTTGGCTGATAAACTAAATCGCGATTTCTAAAACTGTATTGACTTTGATTGAGCAAACTATTTCTTGCCTCAATAGACGAAGTTAACCTAAACAAAACCCCATTTAATAATTCTGTGCGCCAGGAAGCTTGGACGTATTTTCTTCTGTAAAACTTGGCAGGATTGAGTTTATTTCTCAAGGCTTGAAAGGTCACGGCTAGATCAGAAATCCCCCCGATTTCATTGAAGTGCTCGTTGTGATCACTGATTAATAAACCAAAATAAGAGAGTTTATTTTCATTATAATCGTATCGCCATTTTGCTCCAAATTTAAGGCGTTGGTCAGCAAAACCATATTTCAGAAAGGCGGATGCAAAATACCCTCGAGCTTTGTCCGTATTTACATTTCTCAAAAACACAGGCAATTGCACATTAAATCCTTCAACTGGATTGAAATGAAAATTATTGACCAAAGAATTGACGCCATAAGTAATTTCTTTTTCAGATTTACTTGCTCTATACCCAAAAAATAAATCTGATGCAGAAAACTTATTATTAG
>JAKQLF010000091.1 GCA_029567325.1 Bacteroidota bacterium
TTTTGAATTGATCATTATTCAACCCCAGTCGTGGTTCTGGTTGTTTTTATTTTCTTGTCCCCGATCTCCTTTCATTCGATCGGGGCTATTCACATTCAACCCTTTTCAGGGTTTGTGGGTTCAAGCAGGATTTTCACATTCAATCCTTGTAAAGGTTGTTGGCCAATTTTTTCCGATATAGATTTTGAATTGATCATTATTCAACCCCAGTCGTGGTTCTGGTTGTTTTTATTTTCTTGTCCCCGATCTCCTTTCATTCGATCGGGGCTATTCACATTCAACCCTTTTCAGGGTTTGTGGGATATTCAAGCAGGATTTTCACATTCAATCCTTGTAAAGGTTGTTGGCCAATTTTTTCCGATATAGATTTTGAATTGATCATTATTCAACCGCGGTCGGGGTTGTAGGTCTTTTTTATTGTGCCCGATCTCCTTTCATCCGATCGGAGGTATTCACATTAAACCCTTTTCAGGGAGGTTGGATATTTCTAATACCTTTTCGCCTAATATACAAGCAGGATATTCACATTCAATCCTTGTAAAGGTTGTAGGCCAATTTTTCCGAAATAGATTTTGAATTGATCATGATTCAACCTCAGTCGTGTTTGTGGGTCCTTATTGTTTTATTTTGCTCGATCTACATTCATCCGATCGGGGTAATACACATTCAACCCTTTTCAGGGTTGTGAGTTTTTCAAAATCCATTTCCGCCTTTCATCTGGTTTGGATGATTCATATTCACCACTTGCAGGGTTGGTAAAATTTCTCAATAAATCAATGATTATTATTATTACAGAACCCGAATAGGGTTCAATTTCAATAACCCCGAGTGGCAACTCGGGGATTCTAAAACCTAGCTCACCACAACCCCGAATGGGGTTGAATGTGATGTATTCTTACTTTTTCGCCGAATTCCGTATTTAAGTTTGAATAGCAGATAGTCCACCTTTGAGGCTTGCCATTTCATATCCATCCAATTCCTTGATGGTGCGTAAACTGATTACCAGTTGCAAGCTTGTATTGCCTCTAGGACAAACAAAGACATTCAACATCTTTTGATCAAGAAGCTCAGATATTTCCTTGATTGTCATACCGCTTATATTGGTGGCATCTGGTTGATTGCCCACGTTGATTACGAATGTTTTCTTTTGAGCTGGATCGAGTTGCTGGAATTGATTTGCATTGATCTCTAATGGATTGCAATGTTGTTCTTCAATAACTTCTTCAGCCTTTTCAAGCATAGTTTTGAAGTCATAATCTTGCGTTTTTCTGATCGGAATGATACTTGACCGATTATAAAGCACATCAAAGACTTGTAATTTATTCAAAACATCGGCTCCAATGCCCAAAATATGTTTTAGAGCAGTATTTGCCTGCTGCAAACCTATGATGCCTGCCGTAATATTGAAAACACCTATTTCCGAACAATTTGCCAATCGACCCGCAGTTTGTGGAAAGCAGTCGCGCAAATTGATTTTTGAGGAAAGGTTACCATCAAAAAGTGCAACGTATCCGTCAAATTGATGCATGCCTCCATACACCAAAACCTTTTCTGAATACATGCAAGCATCATTGATGATATATTTAACTTCTTCATCATCAGTGCAATCAATGACAATATTTGAAGTATTAATTACATCTAGAACATTGATAGCGGTGACTTTGTCAAATTGTGCGATTATACTTATTTCAGGGTTAAGCAAACGACAATGTTTCGCCAAAGCCTCTGCTTTTCTGCGGCTATCACCGGAATGATAGAATACTTGTCTGTGTAAATTGGAAGTAGAAATGGTGTCATAGTCCACCAAAGTTATCTGTCCTATTCCTGCCCCTGCAAGATAAGGAGCTACAATACTACCCAGTCCACCACAACCAATAATGGTTACCTTGGCCCCATTAAGCTTTTCTTGGCCGATTTCTCCTATTTCTGGAACTAGCGTTTGTCTGATGTATCTATCTGAAGTGGACATGATCAGACTGGATTATTTGTTGGTATTCTTCTTGGGTATTTACGTTGGTAATACATTTATTATCAGTCAATTGGACTATCTCTACTGGACTATTGATTAAAACTTTTCTTGGGCAAGAATAACCCAAACTCAAGAACTGAAGGAAGCGCATGTAAATCTTTGGTTCATAAATTGCAACCAAAGGCTCAGGAAATTCTTCATTCACCCCTTTTATGGCTGTAGCATAAGAAGTTGCATTCCTTTGGTCCATTAATTTTTGAATGGTTTCTTTATCGATCAAGGGCAAATCACAAGCCAGAACTAAGAATGCATTATTTGGCTTTTTCATGAATGCAGAACAAATTGCACCAAATGGACCCAATTCAATGAATTGATCTTGAACATATTGGATGTCTTGGATTGATGTTAAACTTTCATTTTGATTAGCTGCCAGGCTGACATTAACTCGAAGACCCAGTTCTTGGCATAGCCTAATTATTCGATCAATGGCTTTGACATCACCATATTTTAATTGACTTTTATCGCTTCCCATCCTAGAACTCTTCCCACCTGCCAAAATCAAAGCTTCAAGAACTGGGAGCTTTTGAATTACTTGATTTTCTATAATGGCTGCCAAATTTTCTATCCCCTCCGTATCAAAAGTTAAAATTGGCGTCTGTATAGGAATGTCTAGAAATGGATAATCCTCTATTTGGGCATCTCTTACAAGAACTGCAAGTATGTTGGTCAACTGGGCTTTTCTTCTTTCTACACTTGCAATTTTGTCTTTTGATAAAATCAGTATTTGTTTAGATGCTTCATAATGATTGCCATTTACAAGTGCTAAATCTGCATGATTGGTGTTGAAGTAATGATCCACTTTATCCGATGCAGGTAATTCATTTCCAAAGGAATAGCGCATCTCTTGATTTTGTGTAAATCCTTTTACTTTGTTTTTATGATCAGCATCTATGGTCACAATACTGCATGTAGTTGAAAGCTTATTAGCCACCTCAGCCATCAAACTTTCAATGATTTCGCAGGAAGCTCCCAAAAAGGCAACCTCATTTCGAGCAAAATATCCCAAATCTGGTCTTGCTAATTTGGTATGTTTCTGATGTTTACTTTGATCCATTTGTATAATCTGATTTTCCACCTCTTTTTTCCTCCAACTTTAAATCTGAAATGATTATTTCATGAGTCAATGCTTTGCACATATCATAAATGGTCAAGGCTGCTAAAGATGCTCCATGAAGTGCTTCCATTTCTACGCCAGTTTTGCCTTCTGTATGGACAGTAGCCCAGATTTTAAAACCAAGATTTATGGTTTCTATGTCGATCTTACAGCCATTTATCATCAAAGGGTGGCAAAATGGGATGGCCAAATGTGTCGATTTTACAGCCATGGTACCAGCGATGATGGCGGTATCAACAATAGGACCTTTTTTAGAAACAAAGCCAGAGACTTGCAAATTCTCAAAGATTTCTGGAGGGAAAGTAACGATGCACGAAGCTGTAGCTGTTCTTTTGGTTACTGATTTATCCCCTACATCAACCATAGTCGGTTTACCCTGCTTATCAATATGTGTTAAATCATTCATGCCGTTAATTTTCAAATCCATGTAATTTCATAATGCTCATCTTTTGAAAAAAGTTCTCGATCAGGCGGTAGATGCATGATGGCATTAGCTTGAAGCGGGCTGATAAAATCACCCGATCCATTTGTCTGAATTGGTTTGAAATACAAACTTCCTGATATCACCTTTGCAACTCCCAATACAAAAAACGTCATCTTGGGTTTGAAAGTGATGTCTTCTTCCAAAATAGCTGATACAGGGGAAGAAATCTTACCATTACAGGCTCGCCACCAATGTTCGAAGTAAATTTTGTGGCATATAAAACAAGACATCGGATTACCAGGATAAGCAAAAACTACCTGGCTTTCAGAAGCACCAAACCAAAATGGTTTACCTGGACGCTGGTTGATTTTGTGAAATATTTTTTCTACTCCGACTGAGGTCAGCGCATCTGGGACATAATCAAATTTACCCGCACTTACTCCGCCAGTAATTAAAATTACATCAAAATCTTTCAAAGTTTCATGAAGCATTTTAATTAAAAACTGTGGATCATCACAGACATGATAAAGACTTGCCTTTATACCAATGCTATGAAGTAAGGTATTTAATACCAATGAATTAGATGTTCGTATTTGATGTGGAAGTGGAACTTGATTTATGTCAACCAACTCATCTCCCGTGGATAAGATGGCAACCTTTGGATGACCAAGAACTTCAATATTTGAAATCCCAAGACTAGCCAATACACCTATAGTAAGTGCTGAAATCTTTGTCCCTTTTTCTATGGCTTTTGTTTGCGCTTTGGCGTCCGCTCCGCGAGGGTGAATATTATTGCCTTTTGAAATGTCAATATTAACTATGTATCCATTCTCCACTTTTTCTAGATCTTCAAACCTGATGATCGTGTCGCATCCAATTGGCAAGGGAGCACCGGTCATTGCCTCGAGACATCCATTTTTGTTTGATAATTGAAGTGCTGGTTGCCCGGCTTGTTGGATACCCTCTAATTTAAATACATGATCTTTTTCCCGATTTTCCTGGTAGCAAATGGCTATTCCGTCCATGGTTACACGATCAAACGGTGGATAGTCACGATCTGTAAACACATCATGCGCCGTAATACAATGAAGGCTGTTTTCTACTGGGACTTCAATAGTTGGATAAACTCTTTTAGTTTTAGATACCAACGATAAGGCTTCCTCTACCGAGATCATCCGCCTATGGTTGTCATGCTTTGGAAAACACTAGAATCAGAAACCCTATTGGATTCTGCCTCGAAACCATCTTTTGCCTTGTGCTTTACTTCTTCTTTTATAGTTGTGATCAATTGTTCGTTGGTAAAACCATCTCTGATTAAATCTCGCAAATTGATGCCTTGATCTGCATAAAGACAAGTCAATAATTGGCCTTCTGGTGTCAATCTGATGCGATTGCACATACCGCACAAACTTCTACTATAAGCAGGAATGATTCCAATATTGCCTTCAAAACCATCGATACTATATTTGATGGAAGAAGATTTTCGAGGACTATCCGTTTTTTTCAACGTTGGAAAAGTTTCCTGGATTTGAGCTTCTATTTCAGACAAAGACAAAAACTGTGATTCGTTTCCATCATGAGCGTTGAATGGCATAGCTTCAATGAATCTTACATCAAGCTTATGATTTTGTGCCAATCTGCAAAACTCTGGAATTTCCATTTCATTGATCCCCTTCATGACCACGATATTGAGCTTTACTCTGAAACCCATGTTGTAAAGTTCCCAAATGGTATTATAAACGGTATCAAATTGGTCGCGTTTTGTTATGGCAAAGAATCGCTCTCTATTGAGACTATCGATGGAAATATTGAAACTACTGATATTGTACTGCTTCAATAAATGCATGTACGGCTGTATCAGTGTTGCATTGGTAGTAAGGTTTATATTTTTGAAATGTTTTGACAATACTTCCAAAACCTGCATGATGTCCTTTCGCATGAAAGGTTCCCCACCCGTAAGCCTAATTTTATTTATACCCAACGCTCCAAAGACCTCTGCAAGCCGACCAATTTCGCTTAAACTTAGTAAATCTTCGTTTTTAGAAAAATCAATTCCTTCTTCAGGCATGCAATATCGACACCTCAGATTACACTTGTCCGTAACGGCAAGTCGTAAATAGTCAATCGTTCTACCAAAACTGTCTACTAACATAAACCAAAGTTAAGTTTTAATTTTCAACTGTAAGTGAAGAAAGCTTTAAAATGCATTTCAATCTATAAACAAATTTTGGATGAGAAGTTTACCTTCGCCAACCTAAGTAACAAGTCAATTTATGTTTAGCAAAGCTGTATTTGATCAAAAGAAGTTGGAATTTATAAAAGACCTACAACTGAAACGGTTTAGTTTGGAGCCATTATACCTAGATGTAATCAGTCAATTCCAGAAAAATTGGGATAAAGAAAGGATTGATTTTGCGGTGATGTATGATCAAAGTTTGCAAAGTAAAATCAGCAACAGGCTATGGAAAACTGTTGACCACTTTCCCAAAGAAATGATGTTGCAATTTATGGAGATGAGCCTATACATTGTACGAGAAGTTTTTGACGACTTATTTAATGAGGAAAAAGACATCACAGGCAGGGTAGGCAGATTCACTTTTCATTGTGATGAGTTGCTGAACATGCTCCAGGAAGCCAATTCAACCAAAAAATACAGGCACCACTACCACGATGCTTTTGTAGCTTCTCTTTATTTGATGCTCAAATTTCCTGACCGATATTGCCTTTACAATCCAGACGCTTTTTCTAAAGCAATGGCATTACTTGGCGCAAGAAAGGTTCCTGAAGTGATTCCGATTGACAACTATTTTACTTTGATGCGCACTATGACAAAATTTTTGTCAGAAGATTTGGGAAACGAGTATCCTGAATATGCAGGGAAACCAATATTAGCTTTGGAAATGGTGTATTGGTTGGTTGGGGCAGAAAAAGCATAGTGGTTTTAATTTTTCGAAGAACATTTTTCTAAACGTAAAAAAAGAACAAGCGAATGGCATTCTGTTCTTTCACTTTCTACTTTAAAAACTTTACACTTTACAAACTATAAATAACCAAACTTTGAAATCTAATGGATTCTCTTAATTTTGCACCCTATGAGATTAAAGAGCCTTACCATAAAGGGATTTAAAAGCTTTGCCAACGAGACCGTCATACACTTCAATGAGGATGTCATCGGCGTGGTAGGTCCCAATGGTTCTGGGAAATCCAATGTGGTTGACGCCATCCGCTGGGTACTTGGGGAACAGAAAAACAAGGAACTTAGATTAGAGCAAATGTCCGACGTCATCTTCAACGGTACCAAAAAGCGCAAAGAGGCCAATGCAGCAACAGTCGAGCTATTATTTGAAAATGATCGCGGCATCCTAGCTACAGAATACCAACATGTTTCTCTTTCAAGAACCTTATATAGAAGTGGCGAGAGTGAATACCGACTCAATAACATTGTCTGTAGATTGAAAGACATCAAATCTCTGCTTGTAGATACGGGTATTGGTTCAAATAGCTATGCAATCATCGCATTGGGCATGGTTGACGACATCCTGGAGGATAAAGAAGATGCTCGTCGTCGCATGTTTGAGCAAGCTGCTGGTATTTCCAAATATAAAAGCCGAAAGAAAGAAACCCTCCAAAAGCTACAAAGTACAACCATCGATTTGGATAGGGTCGAGGACCTCGTTTTTGAAATCGAGGGCAACATGAAAACCCTTGAAAAACAAGCAAAACGCACCAAGAAATACTTTGAACTAAAGGAAGAATACAAAGAACTGGCCATCAATAATGCCATTCGATCCATTCAATCCTTGAAAGAACGCTACAAAGAAATCAATCAACAGATTGCTGAAAAACAGGACGCCTATGCCAAAGTTCAGGTGAGCATCCAAGAGCATGAGGCCAAATTACAATACGAGAAAAAGCAGATTTTAGACAAAGAAATCACCCTCAATGCCAAACAAAAGGAATTGGGGCAAATAGTGGGTAGCATACGATCTTTGGAAAGTGAAAAAAGCTTAACAGAGCAGTCACGATCTTTCAAAGTGCAAAACATCAAAAACCTTGAAAAACTGATTGCAGATCTAGGTGTACAAAAAATTCAACTAGATCAAGACATCGTGATCATTGAAGAGAAAGACGCCTTGGAGGTTGCAAAAGCTGCTGAATTACAGACCCAATTGTCTGAAGCACAAGCAGTATTGAATCAGGTAAGAGCTGATTATCAATCCATAAAAAGAGACCATGATCAACGAACCATGGCCATAACCACGCTCAAAAATCAAATTTTTGACCTGGAGAAAGCTTCTGCCATTGCCTCCAACAACATCAACAACCTACAAGCAGAAAGCGATCGTTTGGAAGGATTGCAAAAAACATCAACATCTGATCAAATTGAAGCTGAAAATAAACTCAAAGAAATCAAAGCAAAAGTTGCCAGCGCTCAAGAGCGTTTGGATCAACTCAATACCAGAGAAGAAGAGAAAAAATCCAGAATCAGTCAGCTTGAAGCAGAGCGCGATGCCATTCAAGATAAAATCAATGCCACCAACAGGCAAATTGATTCCAAACAGAATGAACATGATTTGCTGAAAAGTATGATCGAAAGTTATGAAGGATTTCCCGAGTCCATTAAATTTTTGGCAGCTAAGTGGCGCAAAGATGTGCCGATTTTGTCCGATATTTTGGATGTTGAGGAAGCTTACAAAACGGTCATTGAGCAATATTTAGAAAATTATCTCAATCATTTCATAGTCAACGACTTGCAAGATGCAGCGGTGGCCATCAAAATATTAAGTGGTTCTCAAAAGGGTAAGGCTAATTTCTTTTTGTTAGATAAAGTGAAAACAGGAGTCCAGATAAATGATTTGCCTGGTGCTAAAAAGGCAACTTCGGTTGTTAAAGTCGATGAGCGATTTAGGAAATTGATCGATTCTCTTTTGAGCAATGCCTTCATCATTGACCGCTCAATTGATGATTTTCAATACGACGAGAGTTACGAAAATGCTGTTTTACTTTCTAGCAATGGCAGTTTCATGCAATCTGGAGCCATTGTTTCTGGAGGTTCTGTTGGCTTATTTGAGGGTAAAAAAATAGGCCGTAAAAAGAATTTAGAAAAGCTAGAGGATTTACTGAAGAAGTTACAATTGGATCGTGGCACTTTGGTTGACCAAATTGAGAAAACCAAGGCAGAATGGCGAGGTTTGAAGAGTGAAGATTTGGGCCAAGAGCTGCAAAGGTTGAATAGAGAACATCAAACTTTACAACAGGAGCAGGTTAAGGTCACTGTCCAATTTGAAAACATTGACAAAATTTCGAAAGAAAGGCTGCAACAAATTTCAAATAATGCAGTGAAAATTAAAGCTTTTCAGGATGATGCTAAGCAAAAACAAGACGCCATCAGCTTGAAAAAGACTGAACTTGAAACTTTGGAAGGCAAATCAGATGCGACCATTAGCCTAGATGCTACCAGTGAAAAATTGGGTAGCGTTACCGAAAAATACAATGAAATAAACATACAGTTTATTCGTCAGCAAAATTTGGTGCAAAACATTCAGAAAGATTTGGACTATAAACGGACCAGGTTGAAAGACATCAACCAACGGAACAAAGTAGAGACCAATCGTTTGGCCAAAGAAAAGGAAGAATATCTGGATGGCAATAGCAAATTGGTAGTCATCGAAAACGATCTTGCCAAATTGTATAAAGAAAAATCTGGATACCAAGGGAATTTATCAGAAGCAGAACAAGCATATTTCAAGTCTCGTGAAGTTGTTAGTGATATCGAAGAAAAGGTGAAGTTATACACCAGGAACTCAAATACACTTCAAGTGGATATCAATGTTTTGAAAGACAAATTTACGGAAGTCAAGTACGAAATATCTGCTGTGGGTGATCGGCTCAATATTGAGTTTGGTGTGCCAGTAAATGACATCATCAACAGAACCCCCGATGAAACCATTCCATTGGAAGAAGTTTTGGAAAGGGCAGATGCCTTGAAAAGTAAAATTCAGAATTACGGAGAAATAAATCCATTGGCTCTTGAGGCTTATGAGGAAATAAAGGTCAGATATGATTTGATCATCCAGCAAAGGGCAGATATTTTTGCTGCAAAAGAATCCTTGTTGCAGACCATCAAAGAAATTGAAGAAACGGCTACCAAACAGTTTATGGAATCCTTTGAGAAGATCAGGGAAAACTTCATCCATGTATTCAGAAGTCTGTTTACAGAAGATGATGCTTGTGACCTGATTTTACTTGAACCAGAAGATCCCTTGGAGTCGCACATTGAAATCATCGCAAAACCAAAGGGTAAAAAACCAAAGTCACTCTCTCAACTTTCTGGAGGTGAGAAAACATTGACAGCAACGGCACTTTTATTTGCACTATATCTTTTGAAGCCAGCACCTTTCTGTATTTTTGATGAAGTTGATGCTCCGTTGGATGACGCAAATATTGAGAAATTCAATCGCATCATCAAGAAGTTTTCTGGCCAATCTCAGTTTGTCATTGTCACTCACAACAAAGCAACGATGGCTGCTGTTGATGTTTTGTATGGCGTTTATATGCAAGAACAAGGCGTAAGTGGAGTAACACCAGTTGATTTCAGGAGTTACGAAAATGAAACTGTCTTTCAAACACTCAACTAAATCATTTTAATGTTGCAATTTTGAATTTTCTGGCCCACATGCAATTGTCTTGTAGCGATGATTACCTCATGGTAGGTAATTTTTTTGCTGACCTTTTAGACCTCAAGGGCACTCAGAATTTACCAAAAGAATTTCATCGAGGCGTAGAGTTGCATAGGCTGATCGATTCATTTACAGATAATCATGAGTCAGTCAAAGAGGTCAATAAAATGCTTCACGCGGACCATCACAAGTACGCCCCTGTAGTCTCGGATGTCATTTTTGATTATTTCCTTGCTCAAAACTGGAAAACCTACGACCATAGAGATTTAAATGCTTTCTGTCAGTTTGTTTATGTTGTTTTGAAATCGCATTTGCATTTACTCAATGATAAACATCAGAAAATGGTCAATTCTATGATAAATGACAACTTTTTAATGAAGTACACCAGCTTGGAAGGCATGGAATTTGTCTTCAATAAAATGACCAAAAGGAGCCGATATACTTCCAATTTTCCAAAAGCAGTTGACAACATTGTAGAGTTTCACGATGAAATCAATCACCATTTCAACATATTTTATCCTGATCTAATCAAAGAGGTAAACTCATTTTGCCATTGTTGATCTGAATATAGACATCAGATTTATCTTCTTATATCTTATTTGGATTTTTCTACTAATTGTAAAGTGAAATTTCTGACCACATCAACTTTGTTTAAATAGTCATCTATGCTTTGCGTTACATTATGATTAGGAAGAATACCTTTTTCATCGGGTAATTGTGTTGCCGATGTCACATGTGTATTGTTTGCTATATGGAATACCAATTTGGTATTGGATAATCGACAAGTGGTTTGTCCTGCAGAGCAAAACTGATTGGATCCCAGTTCTTCGCCAATGATGGTGCCTAGATTCAAAGCCTTGACAATGGACATAAATTGACCTGTAGTCGAATTTCCTAATCCGTCAATGATGAAAAATACTTTCCCTTTAAATCGATGATCGAATGGAGCCTCGGGTGTTTCACCATCAACCAAACCAGATTTGCCCGGGTATTCGACACGAGAATAGTATGTGAATGGTTTGCTCACTAAATGTTTGAGTAAATAAATGCTGGACTCACGTGAACCGCCGCCATTCATCCTTACATCAATGACCAAATTTTGTACATTATTTTTGGCTATTTCTATGAAACTGCTGTCAATAAATTTTTCAAAAACAGAGAGATTGTTCCAGGGATAATAATTGAATGAACTGATCGTCATGTAAGCAGTTTTGTTCTGTTCAATGATTTCAAGACATAAGTAATCAGGGCATGGTTTTATCGATGGATCATCATAAATGTGCCTTCGCTCTGCTGCTTCTTTTAATTTTATAGGTTCATTTTTACCTTTTATTTTGACTTCATAAGTTTTTGGAAAATCAAGGGCATATGGAATGATGCATGAAAACCAAGTGTTGAAAGTGTGTTTTTTGGTGGTTTGAACTTTGCCTTGTGAAATGATGTGTTTGTATACTTCAGACATCATTTCTTTGACTGATACACCGTTGATGCTGGTGATCTCGTCTTTGATGTTGACTATGTCTTTGTTATTCAATGGGTTGATGACAAATAATTGATCATTGACCCACCTGGTTTGTATCGGGAAATGCATGGAAACAGGCAGCATTTGACTTTCTCTGAAAAAACTTTCCATGGAAGTGTGCGAACACCCAACGCTGGAAATAATTTCACTACACATCCAAGCAAACTGCCCAAAGGTAGTCTGAGGGGTGATTTGTGATTGTTTTTGTTTAATGAGTTGCCAAAACTGCTCTTTGCTTATAAATTTGAAAACATTGGGATGTACTTCAGATAATTTTTTGCCCATTTGTTCCAAATCAGCAATGTAGGCCATTTGATCATATACTTTCACAAACTTTTCACTGGGGGCAAGTGGTTTGTTTTCAGGATGAAGTATTTTTTCAAGATAATCTTCAGCGTTGAAGTTTTCAGGATTTAATTCTAATGATTTTTTGTAATAGGAAACTGATAAATCTTTCTGCCCATCAGCAAGATAGGCTTCGCCCAAACTATCATAAGCATTTGCAGAATTGGGGAACTCTGAAACGATCAATTTGAAAACTGCAATGGCATCCTTGATATTCCCAGCCCATAATGCAGAATAGCCAAACATGGTTAATTCATCTTCGTTTTTAAAATCATAGAGGTTTGGTGACTCCTTTTTTAATTGGTGAAAAAGCGCTATTTTTTCGGTAACAGACTGATCTTCTTTTTCATTTAGCTTTTGTAGAATTGATAATTTTTTTCCTTCTTCTATAACTATATTAGAAGGAGGTACATCCATATTTTGAGTTTTAGGGGTACCACAACCAAAAAGGATCAAGAAGCCAAAAGTTGGATAAAACGTTTTACTAATCCGCATGATTTGCCGTATTTTATTGAATTTCAAAGATATACGGACACCCTTTACTTCACTTGAAATACTTGTAAATTAATGTAAAGTGGTTGACAAATTTTGTAAAAGGATTTGACTTATCAGGTATTCGATTTTAATAAAAATTGAATATTTGTTAACTGTTACATATCTAGCCTGCAAAGAAGTGCATTTCGCGACTTCTTAAGCTGGTCGATGGGATTTTGTCATGATTTTTGGACCTTTGGCCAAAAATCCCGCCAAAATCATATTCACTTTTCATTTTTACCATGGACTTCATCCATGGTAGAGGCTGTCTAAAAAGGTCGACCTTTTCTCCGATACAGTATATTTTTGTTATTATGAAGCTGCGGCAACTTGACTATGCTGCCAAAACAGATAATTGATCATCTTGTTGACA
>JAKQLF010000120.1 GCA_029567325.1 Bacteroidota bacterium
GGCTTCCATCTCCAAACATTGGCTCCTTGGAATATAATCGCTGTTTCATCCTCTCATAAAGTGCCAGCGCTTCTGTCTTTTCTTTTTCTTCTTTATTCATTTTGCAAAAATATGTAGACACACTTTATTGAACAGTCTCTCTGGATTGTAGAAAATTCACTCAGATTGCATGGAACCTAAAGCCATTTTTTTTTCTTTCATCTTTCGTCTCTCATCTTTCATCTCTCATCTCTCATCTCTCATCTCTCATCTCTCGTCTTTCATCTCTCATCTCTCATCTCTCATCTCTCATCTCTCATCTCTCGTCTTTATCTCTCCTTTTTACTTTCATATTTGTAATGATGTGTATCATCAAACATTTCTTGATAGAAATTTTATCTTTGCGCTTTATTTACTTGGAGACACGTTTCCTGCAAAAGCGATAATCTAAGCGTCATGAAAAAACGACTGCACAACAGAGTCAACAGAGAAGTGTTACTTGATCTGATCAAAAAAGACACGACTCCTCGTACGACTATCTCATTTTATAAGTATGCCAAAATTGGCAACCCACAGTTTTTCCGAGACCACCTTTACCTTTTATTGGATGAAGTTGAGACTTTGGGAAGAATTTATGTATCTCAGGAAGGCATCAATGCTCAAGTTTCTTGTCCGACAGAAATGCTGGAAGCTTTCAGAAATCGACTCAATCAGATTGTATTTCTAGAAAACTGTCGACTCAATTTTGCCATAGAAGACGACGGAAAATCTTTTTTCAAACTGACCATCAAAGTACGCCATAAAATTGTAGCTGATGGTCTGGATGATGCTTCTTTTGACGTAACACAAATGGGCAAACACGTCAATGCGGAGGAGTTCAACGCTTTGAGCGAAGATCCAAACACCGTGATTGTGGACATGCGCAATCATTACGAAAGTGAAGTCGGGCACTTTAAAAATGCAATCACACCAGATGTAGAAACTTTCAGAGAAGAATTACCGATAGTAGAGCAAATGTTGTCTGATCAAAAAGATAAAAACCTTTTGTTGTACTGCACCGGTGGAATTCGTTGTGAAAAGGCAAGCGCCTATTTCAAACACAAAGGTTTTGAAAAGGTATTTCAACTAGAAGGAGGAATTATTGAATACACCAGACAGGTAAATAAAAAGGGTCTTGAAAATAAATTCATAGGTAAAAACTTTGTCTTTGATGAAAGATTGGGTGAACGCATTTCTCCAGATGTCATTGCACATTGTCACCAATGCGGAGACTTATGTGATACACACGTCAATTGTGCCAATGAAGCTTGCCACATATTATTCATCCAATGTCCGTCTTGTGCGGATAAAAATCAAGGTTGTTGTAGCGAAAAATGTAGTGAATTTATCCAATTACCTGCTGAGGAGAGAGAATCGTTGATTGGAAAAGTAGAGTTCAATGGCACAAAATTTGGTAAAGGAAGGTACAAAGCACACAACCACGCAGAGGGAAATTTGACGTGACAAAGCACTAACAGGGTACTCCCTTATATATAAAAATAAAAAATATACGTGAAACCCCTATGAATGTGTTTTGATATTTTTATAAATTGCCACAAAAAGAAGGCATGTTCAGAAATAAAAAATCAGATTCATCAGCAAACGGAGCAGCTCCGAGTGCCGGTCCAAATTCAAATAATTCTATCGTTACAGGCACTAGAATTGAAGGTAATATCATGGCTGGCTCAGACATCAGAATTGATGGGGAATTGTATGGTGACCTTGATTGTAAAGGTAGAGTGGTGATTGGAGTTGACGGTACAGTCAATGGCACAATCACTTGTCAGAATGCAGTCATTGAAGGTGTTTTTATTGGGAAATTGAGTGTTCAAGAATTACTCAACGTGCGTGAAACTGCCAAAATTGAAGGAGATATCTTTACTGAAAAGCTGATCGTGCAAGCGGGAGCTATCTATAATGTGAATTGTCAAATGGGCAAAATCACCAAAAGCTCGCCTGCTGCAAGCTACCAACCAAAGGCAAACGAGGTCATTTTGACATAGTTTCAGGATCCAAATGACGGAAGATCCAGAACAAAAAATCAGAAAAAAGGCCACCTCTTATTTAAAATATAGTGGGCTTGCCTTTCAACTTTTGGGAATTGTAGGGTTTTCTTTTGTAGCTGGAAGATATTTGGATAGTAAAGTTGGTTTCGATAAACCAAACATTACCATCTTACTCATCATTGCCACATTTTCAGGTTATATGTATAAGCTGTACAAGGAGCTTTTCAACGAAAAATAAAAATGGATTTTCCAAGGTTTCTTACCTATCTGTTCAGTTTGATTTTAATTTTATTAGGAATAATAAATGGATTAGATCATTATGAAATCATTACTGGAGGCAAAACCTTAGCGGAAATTTCCATCATCGTTTTTGCCATCATCAACATTTTATTCTTTTTACTTGCCGCATTTTTCAGCGAGCGTTCAGACGATAAAAACTACCTAAATCTGGTCTTTCTCAATTTCATTGTCAAATTTGTGGTGGTTTTGATCATCCCATTTATATACTATCGACAAGTAAAACCTGAGTCTTCCAATTTTATAGTTCCTTACATCATCGTCTATGTCGTATTCACCATTTTTGAAACTTGGTTTCTGAGCAAAAAGGTGAAGATGAGAAAGCACAAATAATATTTAAGCTTTTTTCCAAATGAAAACAATATCATTAAAAATAGAAGATTCAATTTTTATTGAAACAGAGCAAATTTTAGCTAATGTGCAGATGTCAAGAAATCGATATATTAATTTAGCAATCGAGCATTATAATAAATTGCATAAGCGACAGTCTTTGGCAAATCAACTGAAATTAGAATCAAATTTGGTAAAAGAAGAGTCCATGAAAGTATTGATGGAATTTGAAAATTTGGAAGATGACTTTGTTTGATCTATTGATATCAATAGATAATAGAAGGATGCTCAAAAAATTTGAACCATTCCTGAAGCCTATCATTTCAAATTTAATAGAAGTATCAAAGCTGTAATCACTTGGAGTAAATGTTTACAAATTTCCTTCAAAACTTTGGCAAAATTGTATGGTTATTTTTCCAAGATCATCCACACTTCTTCTCTTTATTGGGTTTAGTTTTATCCACTTTACCCACATTTTCTCCATCTCCAGCTTGCTCAGGAAAAAAGCAACCTCCTTTTGATTTGAGCATTTCTGCAGCTGCATCACAATCTAGTCTGCATGCTCCGCCCTCTATGTATTTGGTTTCGCCCTTTTGATTGACAATTTTCATGGTGTAGCGGAATGCTCCTATGTAAGCTTTTCCATCTTCATCAAAACCATTCCAACCATAATTTTCTATATTTTTGTACACGATTGTGGGTCTGTAATAAAGGATATCCTCTCCTTCATCCGCTAAAATGCGAAAGTCGATCACTTCTTCTACTTTGCCGTTGATGTGGGGAAAGAATAAATCATTTGCGCCATCTTTATTGGGAGTAAATGCATTAGGTACAAAGATGTTCATATCGCTGTGTATGTATTCATAGGGTTCTGCTCCACAGCAGCCAGCATATTTATCAGCGTTTTGACCAAATACATTTAAGGCTCCAAACATCAAAATACCAATGGTTATTTTATTTTTCATTTTTGTATATTTGGGTTTATTGTTTCAAAAAGGTGGTTGTTTGTTTTTGTATGCCCTCTGATACCGTCAGAATATACATACCGGGAATCAGGTTCTCAATTTCCAAAACTCCTATCATCAATTTCCGTCTTTCTACCAAGAAGCCAGAAACATTGTAAATCAACACATCCGCAGCCTCCGTAAACCCTTCTTGCAAGATGTTGATCTGGTTTTCACTGGGATTTGGTGCAACTTGGATCTTTGCCTCAATCGCTTTTTCATCAATGGATCTGTCATAAACCATTTCTTCCATTAAGGCGGTGCAGGTAGTATTTCTTGCGGTTCTATTGCCTGCATTGTCGTAGGTGTATTGGATGCATTGAGCAGAGAGAAGGCAGCTTGTAATTAGTAATTGAAGAAGCAATAATATTTTCATTTATTATTAATTTTTGCGTACTTATAATTATGATGTAATTTATTTAAAATTTTACTATCCAATCCATTGAATCAAGTTGTTCTACTGTAAATATCAATTGGGTATCAATTAGATTTTGGTCTCTTATTGTTTCCCATTTTTGTTTTTCGTAATTTTCTTTGGTAAAGAAGTCTAGGATAAGATGGTTCTTACAGCATTCTTGAAGAAGTTCTTCCCAACAACACTGAGTTGTAAATACATCTGTTGATATTGCAGGAAGAGAAAATCTTTGACTATAATTATTCTCAACTAGTTCCAAATTTGGATAAACAAATGAAGCACAATAATAATAATCAATATTTTGGGTATTCATGATTTTTAATCTTGTATCCCAGCCAAGAAAATTGCTTCTTTCATTCCCACAACCGATTGAAAATATAAGAGATAGCAATAAAACTTTATAATTGAATAAATTCATATATTTATTTTTACATTATTATTTTATCTTGGTCTTCTATCATTTAGAATTGAAATTAATATTGGCCACATTGTGCCTAATGGATACTCCCACCACCTTGGATTATTAGGTTCAATATCTATTAGAGGATATTGTCTTTCATTCCAGCTTGTTAATCTTCTTTCAGTGGAAAAATAATTGAAGGCCCTGCGATTTGCATCTGTTTCTGTCCAAAAAAATCGATGAGGGTCGGGACTTGTTATACTGGGTAGTCCATATTTAAACAAATAAAGATACCCTGAACTTTGGCTTTGCAAATAATGACCATATTCATGTTTGAATAATTCGTTATTTTCTAGTTCACCATCTGCAATATCAACATCACCAATTATATAATTCCCAAGAGTCACCGCTCCCCATCCATTCCTTCTTCCTTTAGTTACAGTTGCACCTCCATAATATTCAACCTCACTGACATGTCCGAAATTATTGGTTACATGACTAGAAACAATTCCTGCTATAGTTTGAGGTAGTTGCCATGTAAATCTAGAAACAATTTCCCAAGTTTGCCCAAATCCATTTTTTTCAGAATCTGATGTGAAAAGACCTCCCCATATTTTAGCATCATTGACAGCCATTTCATTAGCACGTGAAATCCCGTTCTGAAACCTATCGCTGCCTCTGCTGAAAAATCCATCTATAAACCCAATTAGCCAACTATCTGCCACGATGAACTCCCCACTAGGGTCCACATACCTCAATGGATTATTCATCACATAAGAATATCTATTGAAGCTCTGGGTATTGCTCGGCTCCTGTACAAAATTGTCAACAGACAACATTCTGCCAAGTACTGGGTCATACAAACGGCCATTCATATTGATCAAAGCAAAATATTCCAAGTGTTCATGGCCTGTGTAGCCTCTGGTGAGCCAACTGGGTGGACCAGAAATACCGGTGTATGACCAATTTGCAGCATTTCTCCTTCTACCCCACGCGTCATAGTTTAGATTGGTGACAACTGTACCTGTATTATTGGTTGCAACATTGATAGACCCTAGGTGATCGGTGTAGGTATAATAATAGGTGTCTACGCCATTGTTTCTGACCACCACAGCAACCACCCGCTCACCATCGCTGATATAATGAATATAGTTTGTGGATGGTCCTGTGATGTCTTTTTCATAATTGCCAAAATAATATCTAGTATTGATCGTCGTGGTGTTGACTTTCATGATTGACTTTATACGGTTCTCATCATCCGCATAAGTATAGGCTATGTTATACACTCCCTCAGTAATTGTTGATGGCTGCAAAAATGATGTGTAACTAGCCATGGCTTGAGAAGTCGAGGAAATATTTCCAGCGTTGGGGTTGATTTGTCTTACTTGATTAATTTTTGTCGTATTATAAATATAAGTTCCTGCATCAGTTTTTGTGCTGATATTTCCATTAGATGCATAAGTGTAAGCATGGGTTTGCCCACTGCTTACTACGGCGCCTGTCAACCTATTTAGGTTGTCGTAAGAAAAAGTTTCAGTTTTGGAAATGAGCGCATCGTTACGGCTGGTAAGATTGTTTGTTTTATAATTCCAAACCATGTTATAATCTTGCCTACTCGCCGTGTAGTAGCGCGTAGGAACTCCGTAATAATATGTATTTGTAGATGAAATACCATTTCCTAATGTATATGTGAGGTACTGATTGTAGCCATTCATGGTTCCATTGGAAAAAAGATTAATTGTGTTGTTTGTGTTTTTTATTTTGTCCAAAAAACCATTGGAATCATAGACATAATTAGTTTGAAAACCAGACTCAAACAGTTCTGACAAAACGTCATCATAAATATTGTAGGTGTAGGTTGATGTGTGTGCAACTGCATCTATTGTGTATTTTTTCGTTTGGACCCTACCATAAACATCATAAGTATATTCTTCCAGATTTGGGGTAGTGAAATAGGTTATCTTTTTCAGTTTATTGGAATTTGCTCCATTGTTTTTCGGAAAATATTCATACTGACTTGTTCCCTCAGGAATGATTTTTGAGGTAACTCTTCCCAAGGTATCATAAGCATAAGTCATTGTTTGGCTATTGGCATTTATTTGTTGAGTGACTTCACCAATGGAGTTGTATGTATATGAAGTTGTCCCGCCGTTGATGTCAATCAATTGTGACTGTCTAGCATAAATATCATAATTATTGGTAGTAAGGACTGTACTTCCATTTTTTGATTGATATACATTACCATGACTGAAATACGTATTGTCTATTGTTCCTCCATAATCAGTTGAAGAGATTAGTTTAGATGTTGCGTCAGTAGTGCTACTTGAAACTTGTCCTGCTGGATTTGTTATTGTTACTTTAGCGTTCCCACTGCTATATGTATAACTTATCAAGGTGGTATCGTTGTTACTGCCGTAGCTTCGTCGTTGCCAGATTGGCCTTTTGAATTTGTCATAAGCATAATAAGTAATGTCACCAACCTCACTTAAATTCAATTTGTGCGGACCCGTTTCTGTGACTTTCAAACCTAATGCATTATAGGTGATTCCTGTGTACACCCAGTTATTTTGCCAACCTTCTGTTTCTGTTTTTATGGGTCTATTTAACTTATCGTAATAAACAATTTGATTGGGCTTGCCAGGATGAATAACTTCCTTTCGGTACAAAGCTCCCCATGTACTATTGTAAACATACTTTGTTGTTATGGTAAATCCTTGTGGCATTGTCAATGTACTATCTCTCCCAAATAAATCGTAGGAAAAAGTTGTAGTAAGGCCATCAATCCCTATTACAGATAATGGCTTTCCCCAAAAACTGTGATATGTCATACTAGAATTACCTTCAGGGCTTGTGGATGAAAGAGGCCATCGGCCTTTTGAATCATACGTGTGGTTGAATTGATCCCTTGCGACTATATCTGGTGCTGATATTCTTGATTTAATAAGATTACCAAGTGTGTTGTAAGATAGCGTTGTAGTTATGGGTTTTGCCGTCCCCGCAAAATCAACTTTACTAGTCATTTGCCCAATGCTATTATAGGTGTAATTTATTGTTTTACTGTAGGCTGCTTGCCCTGATCTTGTCCTATTTACTGTAACTGATGTCGGATGCGCTGGAACTGGAGTTCCATACTTACCAAAAGTTGTTGTCGTAATAGTTGTTTCGATGTTATTTACATTGACAGTTGATTGCAATACATTACCAAAACCATCAAAAGAGTTGTTGGTTGTTGTATTGATTTGACCCTCCAACGTTTTGTTTTCAGTACTCGACAACATTCTATATAAGTATCGCACTCCGCCCAAATTAATCAAAGTATCACTTATGGTAACTTCGTTGTATAAAGTGTCACCTATATTGTGCAATACTCTTGTTTTATACGGCAACAGTAGACAATAAATACTGTTTAGTTTTTGCTCATTTTCACTCTTTAAATTGGTCGCTTGATCTACTGTAGTAAATTTTTTAAACCCAAGAAAACCTTTTCCTTCTTTATGCAATTTTGCTTCTTCGTATCTGTAATTTACTGTATTTACACCGTTAGGTAAACCATTGTCATTCAATAATGCAAAGGCCATATACATTGGGATTTGAATGTTGTTTACTTTCCCTGTTAAAATTGACCCTCTTGTAAAAGCATGGGTAGGATCATTCATTCTTTTATGAACCCACTCTGTAGTAACATTGTATCCATTTTTCCGAAAGTTGACAATTTGCCATGTTTGAGTATAAGAAGTTCGCGCAATCAATTCTGACTTACCGTCCCCATTTAAATCAAATACTGCATATGGCATTGTATTAATTGCGGGATTCATGCCAGATGATTGAAAGTAAAAAGAACTTGATGAGCCTCTAGAATAATACAAATGTAATGTAGATGGTCCCACCCCATATCCATGAAATATGTCAGATTTACCGTCTCCATTTGCGTCTAAAACCATGAGTTTATCTCCCACATAATTTGCATCAATAGTTGGTAGAGTTGTAAAGGTAAAATTCGTTTGTGAAAAAGTTGTACCTGTAGAAAATGCAGTCTTCCATTGTGTTCCTACTCGACACAAAAGATCTGATTTTTGATCTCCGTTAAAATCTCCGATGAAGACCAAATTTGAAGATGATGGAAATGTTGAGTAGTAAATACTTTTGAGCGTATAACTTGTATTGAACTCAAAAATTTCTGAATTTCCATCTTTGGTCACCATAATTTCTTGCTTGCCATCTCCATTGAAATCAAGAGTGCGGATAGTTTGAGCTGATAACCATTGAGATACTGGAATATTAATTGACCCAGAAATGGAAACATTTGCAAAAGAGCTACTGATATTTCCATGATAAATGTGGACATTGGTCAATCCCCCTGAATTTGCTGCAATTCCTAAAATATCACCTACACCATCACCATTAAAATCTCCTGATTGAGCAAAATTATTGCTTGTGCCAATAACATTGTAAGTAGCATATGGATAAATGGTTATGGAATCTTGGAACCCAGAAGTAATATTTGTAGCGCCTTTGAATATTCGTATGAAATCTATAATACTTGTTGAGCCTGATCCAGATGTTTTTGCCATTGCAATGTCATCAATGCCATCACTGGTAAAATCATTTGTCATGAATGTATAAATATCTGGAACCGTTTTCTTTTTAAGCATTCTGAAATTTCCTGGAAGAGATTTTTGAAACCCAGAAGCCGTGCCGCCGTAAGGATTAGAAATTTTGAAAGACAGCAAATCGTTGTAATATACGCCATTATTTAATAAGCGTCTGGCCTCCACGTAATCACTCAAGCCATCACCATTGACATCCATAGAGAAGATGTCTATGTCTTGGGCCCCTGTAAATAAAGCATCTTCACTCGAAATATTTGCAGGAATGGTACCGTATTTAAAAATAGTAGAGTTTAATTGCACACCACTCCCAGTTTTCTCGATTACTTCTGTCAAATAAGAGTTTATATTGTCCCAGCCATAATTAAATTTATAAGTTTTAAATGCTCCTCCATCACCATAAATTTGAATTTCATTCAGCAACCAATCATTATAAAATAAGGTGTTAGCGTCATAACTCGAAGCAATATCACTTCTTGTAGTATATAAAAATTTTACTGTTTGGTATGGCTGTAATCCAGCAGCAGCGTTGCCTGTAT
>JAKQLF010000140.1 GCA_029567325.1 Bacteroidota bacterium
CAACCAAACAATACCCTTGATACAACCGGTTGGATTAACAAGTTGCCTGCTTAAACTAGATACTTCGGGAAATATTCAATGGAAGAAACGGAGCAATATTCAATTGAGTGACTTGTATGCATTTAACGGAAGCATTTTGTGGAGATGCAGCATGGGCAGCAACGGTTCGGCAGCACTTTTAGAAACAGATACTGTTGCCAATGTAAATGGTTATAACACTGCGTTGTTCATGAAAATCAATGACCAGGGAGAATTGGTGGATCGTTATGCCATTTATAATGAATTCAATGCAAATTCCTTTGTCAATATCCTGGTAAGAACCAATCCAAAATTGAACCGTCAATATTTTTTGTTTACTGCCACCAATCAGGGTACTCAGGTTGGCCTGAATGCGATTCATTTTAACGGAACCCGATTGCAGTTTTCTTCGGGTGTTGCAAACACCATGCTGGTAAAAACAGATACCCTGTTCAAACCACTGATAAGCAAAACAATTAACCCGGGCGGAGGTGGATTTTATACAGGCTCTTTTAATGAAAGCCGTCTCCGTTTTTCAGCAGATAGTACACAATTGCACCTGATGCTCAGCACCGGCAACTATCTTAATGATGGATTTAATGAAGATCTGATTGGAAAAAATGCTATTGCAATTATTGATTCAAACCTGACTACCCAAAGCATAAATACAATCAACACAAACGCCCTGATTGCAGCGCAATACAGGGTGCGTATAAACTGCCTGCAGGAAATCAATAATAATTTTTATATTTTTGGGTTTGTACCAGGTCAAAATCAAAGCCCTTCCCTGGTAGAAATTCCGGCTGATATCCGGCAAATTCAATTGGCTAAAAACTACTCTATTGGATTTAATATCAATGGCCCTACCCAATCATTTATATTGAAAACCAACAGGGAGTTTGAATTTGAATCAATAAAATGGCTTACCGATCAATCAGTATATGAGAATGCTCAGGGTGCCCTTGAAGAATTTTTATGGTCTTCCAATAACATTCAATTTCTTAATGGCCTCGACAATACCTGGAATCCCTGGAAAATAGACAACAACCTGCAGGTATTAGCCGGAAATAACAGGCAAAATGCTGATCAGACTGATTACATTGAAAAAGTGAAATACTTTTCAAATAAATCCAAAGCGCTTTTTGGGTTGTCAAATGGACTTAATGCTTTTGATAAAACTGAAACCGGTATCGTAAAAGCTGGCAACCGGCGTGACTTTTTCTATGCAGTAATTGACAGCAATGAAAATGTATTAAAGTATAACCGCCTTTTCAGCAGCTTTGGAACCTGTATTATCAGGGGAGTAAAAACATACGGAGATTCAGTATTTGTATTATTAAGGCTTACTTCTCCCCGCAATCTGGCAGGGTTCAACTTTTTTAAATTGGGCAATCATTCCCAAATTGTATCAGCCTCATCTCATAGTATTATTATAGCCCTTGATTCATTGGGTAACTTCTCCATAAGGGATATGTATAACACTGCCGTTGGTGAAATCTGGAGCTTTGAAATATTTCCCAATGGTGACTTTGCCCTATTAACAGGAAGTACTTCCCTGGCCTTAAATTTTAATGGCAAGGCTTTCCCGAACAGAAATGGCTTCTACATTGCGCGCTCCAAAAGAGATGGTCAATTAATACAAGCCATGAAAATTTATCCGAAAGTGGGACTTACATCCGTTTCTTCCAATGAAATTTTTATTGAAAAAGAAACAGATAATATCATCGTTCACATTTTAAGTGACATACCATCCAATGGCCCTGATATCGAAATTATTACAGCCAGAAATGGTAACCAGGAAACCTCCATGATCATTCCCAATCCAAACCCCAATTCGCCAACCAGAAAATATTACAGTGTCATTTATAAAGCTTCCTTCTTACAAAATGAATACGCATTTGCAATCGGCTCATTTTCAACAATTGGCATTTCAGCGATAATGGCCAATACCCGGGACAAATTGTACATTGCCTTCAGAACAGGATCCTCGAGCGATTTGGTAAAATATCAGAATCAAATTTTACTGCCTGCCGAAGGTAATTTCCAAAGTGGAATTTTCAAAGTCGATAAAAACGGGAATTTTATCTCAAAAATTTCCTTCCCAAAAGTTCCTGATTTTCAGGCACATGGTTTTAATCCATTCACCATAAAGTTTATTGATAACTATTTATATGTATCCGGCACCCAATCGGATGAATTGCAATTTGGCGCACTGAAAATTCCTTACAAAGGCGAAGGTGATGGGCTTATTTTAAAACTGGATACTTCATTAAACCTGGTTCAATATTACCGGGTGGCTTCCAACTTTTCTGACATTTGCTCAGATATTGATATTTATGCTGA
>JAKQLF010000090.1 GCA_029567325.1 Bacteroidota bacterium
ACGGTTTGGGTGAATTTGGATTTGAAGACGATGAATCAAAAATATCTTTGCTGCAACCGCTCAATCCTTATGGATGGAGTAAGCAAAATTTTGATATTTGGGTTTTGGCACAGGACAAAAAGCCACCATTTTGGGCAGGACTCAAATTTTTCAATGTTTATGGTCGCAATGAATATCATAAAGGAAGAATGGCTTCAGTAATTTTTCATACTTTCAATAAAATAAAAGAAAACGGTTCTATGCAATTGTTTAGATCTCATAGACCAGATTTTGAAGATGGGCAGCAAAGTAGAGATTTTATTTATGTAAAAGACGTTGTCAATATCATCAGTCACTTTATTCATTTTGAGCAAGTTAATCCAGGAATATACAATGTTGGCACTGGTAAAGCGAGATCATTTTATGACTTAGCTGATTGTGTTTTTCAATCGCTGGGAATGCGGACCGACATTTCTTTTATAGACACACCTCTTGACATCAGAGAGAATTATCAGTATTTTACAGAAGCAAATATCGATAAACTCTTTGAGAGTGGTTATCAGCAGGAATTTTTTACTCTTGAGGCAGGAATTAATGACTATGTGACCAAATATTTAAAAGATACGTTGTATATTTAACAAAAAATTGAAATGGAGTTAGAAATTAAACATTCGACGGCAGAATATTTTATGTCTTTGGAAGATGAATTTGGCGCCCATAATTACCACCCCATACCAGTTGTTTTAAGTAAAGGTAAAGGTGTTTACGTTTGGGATGTCAATGGCAAGCGATACTATGATTTTCTTTCAGCCTACAGTGCGGTAAATCAAGGTCACTGCCATCCAAGAATCATCAATGCATTAACCAAACAAGCTCAAAATCTTACCCTCACCTCCAGGGCTTTTTACAATGATCAATTGGGAATATTTGAAAAAAGAGTCTGTGAATTGTTTGGTTTTGATAAAGTGTTGCCCATGAATTCAGGTGCAGAAGCTGTTGAAACTGCTTTGAAATTGTGCAGGAAATGGGCATACAAAAATAAAGGCATTCCTCAAAATGAAGCCAAAATCATATTCGCAAAAAATAACTTTCACGGTAGAACTTTATCCATCATTTCTGCGTCTACAGACCCAACGGCTACAGAAAATTATGGGCCTTATATGCCTGGATTTATTTTAGTTGACTACAATAATCTAGAAGCTATGAAAGCGGCACTCAATACGCCCAACGTAGCGGGTGTAATCATTGAGCCTATCCAGGGTGAAGCTGGTATTGTGGTACCGGATCCAGGTTACCTGAAAGCAGTCAGAGATATGTGTGCTGATCGGAATATTTTATTCATTGCTGATGAAGTACAAACTGGTTTGGCTAGAACTGGCAAACTTTTGGCAATATGTGGCAATTGTACTTGTGAAAATAAATGTGAAAACAATTATGAAATAAAACCAGATGTTTTGATCCTTGGAAAAGCATTGAGTGGTGGCATCATGCCTGTGTCTGCGGTTTTAGCTAATGATGACGTTATGTTGGTGATTGAGCCAGGAACACATGGATCCACATATGGTGGTAACCCTTTGGCCTGCGCTGTTTCAGTGGAAGCTTTGAATGTCATAGAAGACGAAGATTTGGCGGGAAATGCAAAGAGATTGGGCATCATCTTTAGAAATAAAATGCAAGAGTTGGTCGATCAATCTGAGCTGGTTGTAAAAGTGAGAGGAAAAGGATTGCTCAATGCCATTGTCATCAATGATTCCGAAGAAGGTAAAATCGCGTGGAATATTTGTGTCAAACTCAAAGAAAACGGTTTGCTAGCCAAACCAACTCATGGCAACATTATCCGATTTGCTCCGCCTTTGGTCATGACAGAAGAACAAATTCTCGATTGTTGTAAAATCATTACAGAAACCATCTTGGATTTCGAAGCAAGCATGTAAATCAAGCATAGTTTTGAATACAAGTATTTGGTTATATTTCAGGACATAGCTTATTTTGTAGTGCAAGTAAGCCGAATTTTTTATTTCAAGTCCATTCAAGGCCTGTATTAGGATAAAAAAAGTAGTTTTGTGGCTTGATTTAAAACACAAATTATGTCTGATTCTAATAGGTACCTGCAGCGAGGAGTCTCAGCTGACAAATCAGAAGTTCACGCAGCCATAGAAGGCCTTGACAAGGGCTTATTTCCCAATGCATTCTGTAAAATATTACCAGATTATGTGGCTGGGGATAATGACTATTGTACCATAATGCATGCAGATACCGCAGGAACCAAAACTTCAT
>JAKQLF010000092.1 GCA_029567325.1 Bacteroidota bacterium
TTTATAACGTCAAAAGGCCTCCTGGAAATAAAACAATAATTGAGGGCTTGGATAAATTTGATGGCATAATGATAGGGTACAACATATTTAGAAAAAAAGATGTGTCCTAACCTCAGGCTTCGAGCTGTCAGCTATCAGTAATCAGTTTTCAGCGGAAAATGGGAAATGGGTTCCAATAGCTATGGGAAGGAAATCGAAAATCGGAGGACGGTAATGGGTGTGGCATGATCAATCATTTGCCATTGGCTTTAGCCTGTGGCAAAATGAATGATCCTATTACATGGGCTTTAGCCCAATACATGAAAACCCAAAATGATAGTAAAACTCCAAACTTTAAAAAACCCCATTTTCAAACCTTTTACGTAGTTAAAACTTTTCCCCTTATCAGTAGGGTGTAATAGTCATGTGAATTAGTGATCTTTCCAAAACTGTTTCTATTTTACAGGCGCCACAGTAAAAGCATTCAATTCAATCAAAAGTTAAGGATGAGAGCAACCAAATTATTCAATGAATTCTTCAACAGCGAAAAAGCCGGCGGTCTGGTTTTAATGGCATGCACTGCTTTGTCTTTGATACTTGCTAACTCAAATTTTGGTCCCGATTATCATCATTTTTGGGAAACTTCTTTTGAAGGTCATAGTTTGGAACATTGGATCAATGACGGATTGATGACCATTTTCTTTTTGCTCATCGGATTGGAATTGGAAAGGGAGGTTTATCTCGGGGAGCTTTCATATATCCGCGACGCACTGTTTCCAATTTTTGGTGCTCTTGGCGGATTAATGCTTCCCGCTGGAATCTTTCTATTATTAAATTTTGGAACAGCAACACAATCTGGTGCTGGAATTCCAATGGCGACAGATATCGCTTTCGCACTTGGGATTTTATCTTTATTAGGAAGCAGAGTTCCTACTTCGCTCAAAGTATTTTTGACAGCTTTGGCAGTCATCGATGATTTAGGAGCAATCGTGATCATAGCCATTTTTTATACCAAAACAATTTTTTGGTCAAACCTTCTGATAGCCATGGGAATTTTTGTTTTGCTATTGGTTTTTAATAGAACAAAAGTCAGGAGCCTCGCCCCATATTTAATCGGTGGAATCGCCATGTGGTACTTCATGTTGCATTCAGGTGTTCATGCAACAATAACGGGAGTCTTGCTGGCATTTGCAATTCCATTCGGAAATGGAGATGAAAAATCAACTTCTTACATTTTACAACACTTTTTGCATAAACCAGTAGCATTTTTCATACTCCCAGTTTTTGCAATGGCCAATACTGCTATTTTTCTCAGTGGAGACATTTCACAAATTCTTACTGAAAATTATAGTTTAGGCATTGGACTTGGCTTGATAGTCGGCAAACCTATCGGTATATTTCTTTTGACATATTTGGCTGTCGGTTTGAAACTTTGCAAATTACCTACCGATCTTCAATGGAAATCCATTTTTGGGGTTGGCCTTTTGGGAGGAATAGGCTTCACCATGTCTATTTTTGTTACGCTCCTCGCATTTGATAATGAAACGATCATCAATAATTCCAAGTTAGTCATACTTATGTCTTCCATGGTGGCGGGATTATTGGGCTTTGTAACTTTGAGATTGACGCTCAAGCAAACTGTTGAAATAGAATAGATAATGCATTACTGATTTATAAAGGTTAATGGAGTGAGAAATGATACCTTTTGTTGAAAGCAGGGAAGATCTTTTGTCAGTCATCTTTTTTCAAAGGGATTGAAATTAGTTGTTCTTTCTAAAATGTGCTTCCAAACAAAATATTTGCTTTATCCGGACGTATTAAGTCTTGTATTCATCATTTCTAAAATATTCAACATGATAAAAACCACTACAATTGGCTGTTTCTTATTGATCTTCTTTTTTGCAATAGGTGTAAATGCTCAATCAACACAAAGTAAATCGGAGATAGCACAAATTACCGAAACTTTAATGGATTACATCGAGGGAACTGCCAATGGTCAACCAGATAGGCTACGGAAAGCTTTCCATCCAGATTTCAATCTTTATACAGTAACGGCAACTGATAGTTTAAGAACTCGTTCTGGGCAAGCATACATTGCAGGTGTTAAAGAAGGTGAAAAAACAAATCGTATTGGAAGAATTATTTCTATCGATTATGAAAAGGATGCAGCCATTGCAAAAGCAGAAATTATAGTTCCTAACTTTAAGGTGTTTACCGATTATTTTCTTTTACTCAAATATGAAGGTTCTTGGAAAATTGTCCACAAAAGTTATACAGGACGGGATATTTTGACTAAGGAAAACTAGTAACAAGGAAAGGACCGTTCTTGGAATGTCTGCGTATTTTTACTCAATCTTTTACTGTGCAAGTCACTTCAATGTGAGGCAATTGCATTCGAATTCATACCAACTTAAAGGTAATTTACCATTTGATAACAAAAAAAGATCAATAAATTAACTCAGCAATAACATTGTATTTACATTTGCCGCTTTTTTAAGCCAACTGATGTATAGATTTTTACTGCTGTTTATGTTTATTCCGTTTTGGCTCATAGGACAAACGGATAGTTTGAAAACCAAAGAAGCTGTAGTTTTCAAAAAATGGTACGATAATTTTTCTATCAGAGGTTACGCCCAAGTAAGATATAATCGCTTGTTGGAGACGAATGAAAACTTGGTTTGCGAACAATGTGATCGGTCATGGGGTAAAAATGGTGGCTTTTTCATCAGAAGACTTCGAATCATATTTTTTGGCCAAATCAATAAACGGGTATACTTCTACATTCAACCTGATTTTGCAAGCAGCCCTAGTTCAGATAGATTGCATTTTGGGCAAATCAGAGATGCTTATTTTGATTTGGGAATAGACAATGATAATGAATTTAGATTTCGTGTAGGACAGAGCAAAGTGCCTTACGGATTTGAGAATATGCAATCCAGTCAAAATAGATTGCCATTGGATAGAAACGATGCATTAAACAGTGCTGTTTCGAATGAAAGAGATCTAGGTGTATTTTTCTACTGGGCTCCTAAAGAGAAACGAAAATTGATGTCTAGTTTGGTGAATGATGGTTTGAAAGGAAGTGGTGATTACGGCCTTTTTGCATTTGGTGCTTATAATGGACAAACCGCAAATAATCCAGAGTTAAATAATAATTTACACTACGTAGCAAGATTGACCTACCCTTTTGAGGTTAAAAATCAAATCATCGAGGCTAGTTTGCAAGCGTATACAGGAAAATTTGTGATACCTGCTAGCAATTTATCACCTGGTGTAAAAACAAATTCAGATAAAAATTACACGGATGAGCGGATTGCTGCTTCATTTGTTTTATATCCAAAACCTTTTGGAATTCAAACAGAATATACCATAGGTAGAGGGCCTGAGTTTGATTCGGCAACTGATTCCATACATGTTCAATCCCTGCATGGAGGTTACATTACCGCTAGTTTTTTGAAAAAGGTTCAAAACCAAATCTTTATTCCTTTTGTGAGGTATCAATATTATGATGGTGCTAAAAAGCATGAACGGGATAGTAGAAGTTATACCGTCAATGAAATGGAAATTGGCGCTGAATGGCAAGCAAATAAAAACTTTGAATTGGTGATTCATTATACAATCTCTAAGAGAAGGTTTGAAGATTTATCCAGGCCAATCAATATTCAACAAGGCAATTTATTGAGGATACAAGCTCAAGTTAATTTTTAATTAATTGTTTTCCTTGCACTAATCAATTGGAGATTGTTGTGATTGAAGCAAATAGATCTTTAATCATATAATTTGTAACTTCAAAATTAATTCGAATATAGTCTAATAATACTAGCATTGCACTTCTATCTTTCCTGTAAACAAAGCGATTTGTATTTTCACAATCAAGACTTGGAAATCTTTCTGAAAATTAATAGATTTGATATATTGAGCGTTCTCCAATAAGACAGCGTTCTATACTATTTCGGAGAAGTTAAATGCATTTCTCCTTTTGCTTTGTTGTTAATACTTTAAAGATACATTTTCAAAACTTTGACAATATCCAAAAAATCTTTCGAAAGGAATAAAAATGTCGGTGGTAATCCTTTATCACGTGGTGCAGTTATTTTAGGAGTATTGGGCATTGGGCTAACCATTTACTTGGGCTATTTAGTTTCCAAGAGCACGCACAGCATTTTTTCTATGAGTATGCTTGCAATATTTGCTGGTCTTTTATTTGAAAGTTTTAGGATTTATGACAAATGGAAACATGTTGTTTATACGTTTATTGGTGCTTTTTTACTAAGTATTTTGATTTCTGTGCCAAAAAATGGACGTTATGATGAAGACACTATGACGATATGGCCATACATATTTATCTTTTGTTTTTCAATCATTACAGCCATTGTCAATCAAGAAAAAGTGACAGCCAAATTGACGGAAGGAATCACTTTAGTTCAGTCAATTTCTATGATTTATTGGATTCTTGATTATGGATTATTTCGCACTGATCATTGGATTTTTATTTTAATATTAATTTTTGTAATTGTGTTTTCAGCTTTTTCAATTTTTCATGCATTTACCTTATTTGAACTATCAAAGTCAGCGCGATTAACGTTGAGTATTTGGAGTGCTATCATAATGGTTGTGTTTGCAGTTGACAACATTTTAATGGTTTATCAAAATGGTGATATTGAAAGCAGCGAAAACTTTGCTCTAGGCTTTTTAAGCGGGGTAGAATATTTTCTTCTTGGGGTTTCGTCTATTTATTTGACACAGGATATTATTCTTATAATGGGTTTTATTCCTGGTAAAAACGGTAATTATCGACAGGATTTAGCCGATTTAAAGAAAAATCACATAACCAGATATTCAAAATATCAATTTGATATTGGTCAATCGCTTATTTGTTTAACCTATGCAATTGCATTATATGGCCTAAATTATAAATTTGGATTCCTACCAAGATATACCATGATATGGGTGGTCTTTCTATTGTTTCCTTTAGTGTTAAAAATGATGCAAATTTCGAGCAGAGAACAGATGTATAATTTTTAACACTA
>JAKQLF010000156.1 GCA_029567325.1 Bacteroidota bacterium
TATGTGAAGGCAACACCACCACCATCACTTTGACGGGCTTATTGCCAAATGTAGCGGGAGTTGCCACATACACAGTAGGCGGAGGTCCTGCACTAACACAAGCAGGCACAGCAGATGGAAGCGGGGTATTCAGCTTTATAACACCAGTATTGACTTTAGCAGAAAATGGCTTAATTATAGAAGTTACGAAGTTGACAGTGGATGGTACCAATTGTGAGACAACTTTCACAGGAAAAACCACTACATTGGTAGTTTATGCAAAACCAGTAGTGGGTGCAGGCTCATATAGTCCTGTTTGTGAAAATGCACCTGATGTCATTCTTACTGGATCACCAATGGGAGGCACATTCAGTGGAGTAGGGGTAACAGGAAATAGTTTTGATCCATCTGTGGGTACACAAATAATTTCCTATGCTTTCACAGATGTAAATGGATGCAATAATTCTGCAAGTACAACGATCACTGTAAATGCAGTAAATTTCATAGTCACCACTTTGGCAGACTCTGGCCCAGGTTCCCTTAGGGATATCCTTACTGCACCATGTGCCCCAGATACGATTTATTTTGACAACATTCTGAGTGGAAATAATATCCAACTCACTACAGGAGAAATTTCCATCAATAGGAAGTTTGTTCTATTGGGTTTAGGTTCAAATAACTTAGCAATTTTTGGTGGTAATAATCATGTCTTCAATATCGGGACATTGGGGGATGTGGAAATAAAGGATTTAAAATTGACTCAAGGGCATGCAACGGAAGGAACAATTTTGTTGCAATCAGGTGGACAGCTCTTACTCAATAATTCTGTATTGGTAGGTGATCCCAAGGCAATGACTGTACAAACGGGTTTGCCACAAGCAATTATTAACATAAAAGGCAATGTGCAATTTTTGAAAAATTAAATTGGGTTCGGCATTATAGGTTTTTTTGGAGTAGATCAAATTATATATATTTGATCTACTTCATAACCTTTTCATTTTCATAAGAAAAAACTAAATTTCTACCAAATCCAGATTTTATCTTTATATTTGCCCCCGCTAAAGCAGTATTGGAAAATCTGCACATTGGTAAACTTTTTAAATTATAACAAATGTCATCTTATTTATCAGCTGAAAAGAAGCAAGAATTATTTGCTCAATACGGCGGAAGCGAGACCAACACAGGTGCTGTAGAGTCTCAAATTGCACTTTTTACTTTTAGAATTCATGCAATGTCTGATCACTTGAAAGAAAATCAAAAAGATCAGTCGTGCAGAAAAGCACTTCTTACTCTTGTAGGAAAGAGAAAGAAATTGCTAGCTTACTTACAACACAAGGACATCACTTCGTACAGAGCAATTCTAGAGAAGTTGAACATAAGAAAGTAAGATATTATCTTTAGAAGGGGAGATTGTTTAGTCTCCCCTTTTCATTAGAAAAATAATCCGAAGGCCATTTCAATTTTCTTCCTGCCTGTTCTTGAAAACCTTCGGTGGATGCCAAACACAAATATTATACACAAACAAATTAAATTAGTCCAATGGGAAATATGATTCCTAAAAAAGTTCAGTTCAATTTGCCCGACGGTAAAGAAGTTACCATCGAAACTGGCAAATTGGCGACACAAGCTCATGGCTCAGTAGTAGTCAGAGTTGAAAATACGATGTTATTGGCTACAGTGGTAGCTGCAAAAGAAATGAAGGAGGGACAAGATTTTTTTCCACTTTCTGTGGATTATCAAGAAAAATTTGCGTCAGCTGGTAAAATCCCAGGCAATTTCTTTAGAAGAGAATCAAGATTGTCTGATTATGAAATTTTGATTTCCAGATTGGTAGACAGAGCCATCAGACCATTGTTTGACGACGAATTCAAAAATGAAACCCAAATAATCATCAACCTGATTTCAGGAGATCAAAATAATATGCCGGATTGTTATGCAGCTTTGGCGGCCAGTGCAGCATTAGTTGTTTCTGATATTCCATTTTTAGGTCCGATTTCAGAAGTTAGAATTGCTAAAATAGATGGCAAGTATGTGGTAAATCCAGAAAGAAGCCAACTAGCAAATGCTACTTTGGATATCATTCTGGCTGCTTCAGATGACAACATCATGATGGTAGAAGGACAGGCTCAAGAATGTCAAGAAAACGAACTGATTGAGGCAATAAAAATTGGTCATGAAGCAATAAAGACCCAATGCGCTGCACAATTGGAATTGGCTAAATTGGTTGGAGAACACATCGCTGTAAAAAGAGAAGTGCCACAGCCAGAAGTTGATGAAGAATTGAAAGCTGAAGTAAAAGCATTGAGCTATGATAAAATTGCTGCCATAGCAAGATCTGCTTCAGACAAACAAACTAGAAAAGCTTCATTTGACGCAGTTGCTAAAGAAATGAAAGAAGCTCTGCTTGAAAAATATGGAGAAGAGGGTTTTGATGATGTCAAGAAAGCAAACTCAAAGATTTACTTTGATAAGTTGAAGAAAAATACTATCAGATCAATTGTGCTCAGCGATGGCATCAGATTAGATGGAAGAAAAAATAATGAAGTTAGACCTATCTGGTGTGAAGTTGATTACTTACCTTCTGCTCACGGTTCTGCTATCTTCAATAGAGGTGAAACCCAGTCATTGACTTCATTGACACTAGGGTCTCCAAATGATACATTATTGATTGACAATGCATTAGAAAACTATAATGAAAAATTTATACTTCATTATAACTTCCCAGCACTGTCAGTAGGTGAAATAAAGCCCAATAGAGGTCCTGGACGAAGAGAAGTAGGACACGCAAATTTGGCTGCCAGATCAATCAAACAAGTACTTCCAGCTGATAATCCATACACCATCAGAATCGTTTCTGATATTTTGGAATCAAACGGTAGTTCATCAATGGCTACAGTTTGTGCTGGTTCACTGGCACTCATGGATGCTGGTATTCCGATCAAAGCTGCAGTTTCAGGTATTGCCATGGGACTTATTGCAGAAGGTGGAAAAACAGCTATTCTTTCTGATATTCTAGGTGACGAAGATGCTCTTGGAGATATGGATTTCAAAGTTACAGGTACTGAAAAAGGTATTTGTGGATGCCAAATGGATATCAAAGTGGACGGTTTGTCTTATGAACTTTTGGAAAATGCTTTGCTTCAAGCAAGAGAAGGTAGACTTCATATTTTGGGAGAAATGGGCAAAGCTTTGAATACATCAAGAGGTGATTTGAAACCTCACGCGCCACGCATCAAGCAAATCGTCATCGACAAAACATACATCGGAGCTGTGATCGGCCCTGGTGGTAAAGTGATCCAAGACATTCAAGCAAGAACTGGAACGACCATCAGCATCGAGGAAATTGGTGACAAAGGACATGTTTCTATTACTTGTTCTAATGGTGACGGAATGCAACAAGCCATCGATGAGATCGAAAGAATTACTTTCACTCCTACAGTTGGTGATGTTTATGAAGCTGTTGTAGAGTCTGTAGTAGCTTTCGGGGTATTCGTTAAATTCAAAGGAAAAAGCGGTCTTGTTCACGTAAGTGAATTGGATCACAAGAGAATCAACGATGTCAGCGAGGTTATGAAAGTAGGTGATCAACTTACTGTGAAGTATATTGGTAATGATGAAAAAACTGGCAAAATGAGACTTTCAAGGAAAGCAGTTTTACCAAAACCAGCTGCCAATCAATAATAACTAAACAATTTCAGATATTGATCTGAATAAAATATTAAGCCCGTGGAGTGTGAAATCTTCATGGGCTTTTTTATAATAATGAAAATACCAGATGAAGCCTTTATCGTAAGGGCATTCCCTATCATTTTCTTGAGTTTGACAGCAAATCGAAGTAAGTAGTTGATTATCAACAATAGCATATTTGATTTGGCTCACTACAAATCGATATTTTACCGGCTTTACCTCATTTTACAATTTTAAGTCTGGTGACTTTATCATTGTTATAAAAGGTATGATACCTATGTAAACAAGGATTGTTGCAGATAACAGAATGTATGGATAAGGTAGAACCTAGACCGGTTACAATTTAATTAACGCGTGCGAATCTCGGAGAATTAAATCTCCAACTACTTACAACCCCGAAGGAGCCCGAATGAGGTTGAATTGGGCAACATTTTATTTCAAACATTGAATAATTGTTTGAAGGTGTCAGTTTTACATTGAAATTGCTCGACGGAAATCCAAGAAATAACCATATGATTTAAGATTGCATTCGAACCAATGAATTAAATCAAGAGCTCCGAAATAACTAACTAAACTTGATCAGAAAGCCAAAAGCGAAAGTCCCGCATCGATGAAACCTAAAACAATCAAACCTATCCATTAAAAAAGATCACATCCTCTTACTCCTATCTAGTGGGAAATTGGGTAAAATGAAAAATATATCAAATATTTTTTACAGGCGTAAATATCACATAATCAATAAATTACATAATTAATATTTGATATTTGTACTATTTTTTCATATTAAAGATATTGATAGAATGTTTTTGGCTCAATATTTGGATATTATGTATGTTAGAAAAATATAATATCTCAGAAGAGAAATTATAAAACCATCATAAGATACAAAATTAAAAGGTCGATACATGAGTTTGAATTGTACGATATCATCAAGAAAGGCAATGTCAGCAAACACCAGCAGGGTAGTGATCTACCTTTGTATGTTGTTTATGATTGCACTCAATACCAGTCTGATCGGGCAAACGCCATCAGTATCTGCAACAGAGTGTAATTGCCTCAATAACGCTTCAATGCCAGGAAATGGTCAATTTGAGGATGTGATAACCATATTGAGTGCACCTGGTAAGACATGGAGAGTACGCAATGTGGTTGGTTTGTTTAATATTGCCTCCGCACCTCCGCCTGCAATGCCAATTCCAATTGCTGTTGGGCAAATAATTACAGAAACTTCACCTGGTGTTTACACTTTAAGAGTAAAGAGAAGAGACAATACTTCATGGACAATAGTATTTAATGATGGCCTCCAAGATTTACCAATCAATGCCTTGCGCAGATGTCGATATCCTTCAAACACCATAATTGGTGATAAAGGAGTTTGTGTAGCCAAATCAAGGACTTATCAACTAGATATCCCAGCCAATTTGATCAACAACATCAG
>JAKQLF010000172.1 GCA_029567325.1 Bacteroidota bacterium
TGGACGAAGCCTGCAGAGCCAAAACAAAATGAAAGAAGCCTTTGATGTCTTCAGAATAAATTATGAAAAGTTTCCCCAAGACGACAATGCCAGATTGGGAATAATCATTGCAAAATTCCTGAAAGGTGAAAAAGCGGAAGCTATAAAGGTTGCCGAGAAAGCAGCCAAGGAAAGTCAATCAGCAGGTTATCGAGGGTATTTTGAAAGATTGGTGGTCGATATCAAAAATGGGAAGGTTGTGTTTTGATGTGGGAATTACAATTGGGATATTTTGATTTTTACCGGGAACTCATTAAGTCATCTTTCATTAGTATCTATTCAGCAGCCTATTTACCACTCCCAGAAAACTTCAATTTTTCAAAAACTTCCTTTTTGCGTTGCCTGGAAACAGGAATAATGGCTCCGTCTTCGAGTGTCACCTTTCCCTCGTTCGCAATATTTTTGATGAATACTACATTCACCAGATGAGATTTATGCAATCTAATGAAATCGTGGTGAATCAAAATTTCTTCGTATTCTTTGATGGTTTTGGCGCTGAGGTGTTTTTTACCATTCGAAAAATAAAAATGGGTGTAATTGCTGTCTCCTTCCAGGCGGACGATTTCTGAAATTTTTACAAAGACTGCCCCAGTGGTTGTAGGAATGGCCAATTTGAAATTACCTTCCTTTTGTTCATCGATATTTTCCAATAAATTGGATAGGAGGGCGGAAGAAGTTTGAGATTTTTCTCTTTTATCCAGAAATCTTGCAAATGCTTGTTTTAGTTCTTCTGCATTGATGGGTTTTAGCAAATAATCCAATGCACTGAAGCGGATGGCTCGGATGGCAAATTCGTCGGAGGCGGTGGTGAAAATGATGTCAAAATCGATTGCTTGTAGTGAACTGAGAAATTCAAACCCTGTTTTTCCAGGCATCATGATGTCCAGAAAAAGTAAGTCTGGTTTGAAATCTTCAAGCATTTGTGTTGCCGCATCAAAATTATTGGCAATGCGTATTTCATTTATTCTGGGTATATAACGATTGATCATCAACTTCAGCACTGCTGAAGCGGAAGCCTCATCGTCAAATATCATTGCCTTGTACATCTTGCGAATGTAAGGGTTTTGCAAGAATCTTTTTTAAGGGTTTATGCCCAAAGAAGTCCTATGTGCAAAAAATTGTAGAAGTCATTATTATTTTAACATAGGAATGACTTCTATGAATGTGTTGAATGTTTTTTCTACTTTCAGAACCGTTCAATAAGTCAAGTGGACACTTAAATAAAACACCTTACTGTTATCACCGTGCTTCTGATATAATTGTGTAAAGTTTTTATGAGAATGAAAAATTTATTGCCTAGCGGTATCTTCTTTATGTGCTTATTTCTAATTGTATGCTCTACGATGAAAGGGCAGAATGTAGGAGTAAGTGAAAATGGCAATGTGCCTGACCCTACTGCTTTACTTGATGTCTATAGTAAGGAGAAAGGCGTGCTGATTCCCAGAATGGCAGAAGCCGATAAAGGTGGCATCACTAATCCTGCAGAGGGACTTTTGATTTACAACACAGACTCCAAGTCATTCCAATACTTCAATGGCCTTACCTGGATCAATGTCACCCACAGTGGCATCGTGAATAGCAACGGAGCCAACGGTAAAATTGCAAAGTTTTTTAGTCCTTGGGGACTTTCTCCGAGTATGCTTTCAGAAGATCCGGGAAAAGGTATTGCCTTGAGGGTAAACCCAGCCTACATACCGCCAGACCCTAGCGCTATTTTTGACGCAAACAGTAACAATCAAGGAGTTTTGGTTCCTAGAATGGCCTCTTCCAGTAGAACAGCAATCGCAAGTCCAGCCATTGGATTACTAGTTTTTGATACTACAACTTCATCCTTTTGGTTTTTTAGCAATACTGGTTGGAAAGAGGTAGGCCAAGGTTCAGGAGGGGTTGGTTGGATTGTCAATGGAGCAGATATTCATAATTCCAATGCGGGTGAAGTAGGGATCAATATGGATAGCCCTACTGCACAATTGCACGTTTTTCATGAGGACATTTCAAAAGATTTATTGATCTTGGAAGGCAGGGAAAGTGGGTTGAAATTTGATGATAATAGTATGATCTTTTATGATGCGAATGACGAAACCCATTATTTGGAAAGAATTGGCAAAGATCTTTTCTTTTCGAATACTGTCAAAAATGAAAACGGCAATATTTATATCGGTGGTAATCTGCTCAACATGATTGGAAAGCAAGTAACTATTGGCGATTTTGGAACCCAACCAGCCACAAATTTCAAACTGAGCGTAAAAGGCAACATCATTTGTGAAGAATTGGTGGTCGAGAATTATGGCAATTGGCCAGACTACGTTTTTGGTCCAGACTATCAATTGTTGGATCTCAAAGACCTTAAAGCATACATCGAAAAACATCAACATTTGCCTAATATTCCTTCCGCTCAAGAAGTCAGTGAAAATGGATTTGGTGTAGGTGAAATCAATAAAAAGTTGGTAGAAAAAGTGGAGGAATTGACCCTTTACATCCTTGGATTGGAAGAAAGACTTTCCAAACTAGAGGCAAAAGACAACATTCAAACCAAACCATAAAACTGAATGTGATGAAACCAATTTTGATTTTATGGTTGTTGTTGAATTTTCTGCAAATCGTTTCGGCTCAAATTTTTGAAGGAAAGCTTGTAACAACTCGCTCGCAAATAGCCCAGTCTAGTTTAAAAAACTTTGAAGCTTTTGAACTACCAATCCAAGAAATGGCCGATTATGTAGAAAGCAAAGGATATGGAGCAGAATTAACCATAAAATTGGGTAGAAAATCTTTTAAATGGGAAATGATTCCCAATGATTTGCTCCATCATCAAGTGAAAGCTACGACCATACAAGATGGCAAATATGTACCCTTAAATTATGATCGTAAAGTTAGAACTTATCTTGGTATTAATCAAGATGGCCACCGTACAGATAGAATAACCATTACTCCCCGCATGCTCCATATTTCCACAAATTTCAATGGCCTACCCCTTGAAATCACCTCCCAAAATTCCCTAGACCCTGCATCAAATCCCAATGTCGTCTTGGTCTTTCATCAAGACGACATCATTATTCCAGATTTTCCATTTTGTAATGTTAAAGACAAACAAAAAGTAATAGATCAAAGTAGAAAATATAAAAAGGATAGTGGGGAAAATAGACAAAGTATGTTGTCATGTCGGGAGGTAGAAGTAGGATTTGCAACGGATAGCCGATTTTATGTTGCTTTCAACCAAGATGTAGAAGCCATTTTGGATTATAACCTCACCATTCTGAGTTTGACAGAAGAGTTGTTTGATCAGTTCAGTTTGGATTTTGTAGTTAAAGATTTTTTTATCCTCACCTCCACCAATGTTGCTAACAATCCATGGGGCACAGCCTTGGAAGTTGATGATTTGATTAGTGATTTTTATGATTGGGCAGACGTACATTTACACACAGATATGGGGCACCTGTGGACGACTGGAGACTTGTATGACTACGAGTTAGTTTCTGGTACCGATTATGATGTGGTTGGCTATGCTTCATACGGAGGAGCTTGCGACGATATAGGACTCTACAATTATTGTCTTTTGGAAAAAAACCCCGACATCAATACACTGTTTTTGCAAAAATTACTGCAAACCCATGAATACGGTCACCTCTTTGATGCTTATCACACGCCAGGAACCAATACCATCATGGAAACTTCCTTATCAGCTATTATGCAACCTATTTGGGCATCCGTCAGTGTGGATGAAATTTCTGACTTCATCGTGGATGAATCTTGTCTTGAAAACTGTAATCAATGTCCGCTCAATCAAAATATTCAGGATTATATCGTCTCCGGAAATTGGAACTATGCTTCATTGATAGAAACCAAAGGCAATGGAAAAATAAGTGGTAATGCCAATGTGACTTTTCAATCTGCTGGCAAAGTCGTTTTAAAGCCTGGTTTTA
>JAKQLF010000097.1 GCA_029567325.1 Bacteroidota bacterium
CGATTCACGCCATGTCTCCTCTGGCCAAAATTGCCTGGCTGAGACAAAACAGCAAAGAAGTCTATGGTCAAACGGCAAAGTTTATCTCACTCAAAGAATATGTGCTCTACCAATTTACAGACGAATATTTCATAGACTACAGCCTTGCATCTGCTACAGGATTATTCAACTTGAAATCCAAAAAATGGGAAGAAGACTCATTGAAATTTGCTGGAATAACCGCAGATCAACTATCCACACCCGTTCCGATCAATTTTGATGGTTTCAAATTGAAAAAAACCATGCAAAAATCTTTACACCTGGATGCTTCTACCAAGTTGATCATTGGTAGTACGGATGGGTGTTTTGCAACCTTGAGTACTGGCGCCATGCAAAAAGATGACGCCATCATCTCCATTACCTCTGGGGGCGCAGTACGGGTTTTTGGAAAAGAATGTCTGACCAACGATAAAGGCACATTTTTTAACTACATCCTCAATGATGATTATTATATTTCAGGTGGCCCTACATCCAACGGAGGACTGGCCTTTGATTGGTCGATCAACAACATATACAAAAACATCGAAGACGATTTAGACAAGGTCATACCACAGCTATTTAATGAATTGACCAAAGTTCAGGCAGGCTCCAATGGTTTATTATTTTTACCGTATTTGCAGGGAGAAAGAGCTCCTATTTGGGACTCCAATGCCCGGGCGATGTTTTTTGGGCTCAACATTACCCACCAACCCATTCACATGATTCGCGCTGTATTGGAGGGCATCATCTTTGAAATGTTTAGTATTGCAAAATCGATATTAAAACATAGGCAATTTAATGCGTTGCATGTCAACGGAGTATATGCTGCAACACCCTTGTGGTCACAAATCATCAGTGACGTTTTTGGAATGCCTGTTTCCATCAGCCAATATCCCTTGTCAGCCAACTTGGGAAGTGCCATGTTGGGGCTCACGGTCATGGGCGAATACAAATCATTGATAGAGGCCAGCAGCATCATACCAAGCCCCATCGAACTAAACCCTTCGGTATCCAAGCATAAATTATATCAAAAGCTCTTTGACATATTTGAGTCACTGACAGATAAATTGGAAGAGGAGTTCAGGCAAATTGCTGAAATCCAAACCAAAAATTGACCGTAATCTTCCCTTCAAATCCAAATAAGTTGGTAAAATGTGAGTCGCTTACTTTCAGATCATATTGAAATACTGAATATTATGGCCTGTAAATGAATTTTGTTAGCTCAAATTTTATAATTTTGTGGCCCAAATACGTTTTGAGTATATTTTTCTGATGGACGGACTTCGAGATAAAATAGATTTTGACAAAATACCTCAGCATGTTGCTATCATTATGGATGGCAATGGGAGGTGGGCGAAGTCGCATGGCATGCCTAGAGTAGTGGGGCACAAAACAGGTGTTTCTTCCGTTCGTGAAGTGTCCGAAGCTTGTGCAGAAATAGGTGTGAAATATTTGACACTATACACTTTCTCCACAGAAAACTGGAATAGACCAATCACAGAAGTAAATGCGTTGATGGCTTTACTGGTTGAAACCATCAAACACGAGATAAAGACCCTCAACAAAAACAACATCAAGCTCAAAACCATTGGTGACTTGAGTCAGCTCCCAGAAAGGAGTAGAAAAGCACTTTTGGAAGGCATAGAACAAACTAAAAACAATACCAGGATGACCTTGGTTTTGGCATTAAATTATTCTTCGAGGCTTGAAATAGTAAATGCTGCCCGACAAATCGCAGAGAAAGTTGCAAAAGGTATAATACAACCGGACCAAGTAAATGAGGCCCTTTTTACAGATCACCTACACACTTTTGACATTCCTGATCCGGAATTACTCATCAGAACAAGCGGTGAACTAAGGATATCCAATTATCTTCTTTGGCAAATAGCATATTCCGAACTTTATTTTACGGACGTATTCTGGCCAGATTTTAGGAAAGCAGATTTGCACCAGGCAATTTTGGAATACCAGAACAGAGAAAGAAGGTTTGGCAAAATCAGCGAGCAACTTGTCAATACCTGATCTTTTAAATATAAGTTAAAGAAATTAATATTGAATTATAATATAGGCAAGTCATTCGTATTACCAAGCAGACTCAAGCAAGTCTGTCTTACGCTTATTCATCAAGAAATAAAATTCATGCAAACATATAAACTGATTATTACTCTTTGTACCATTCTGCTAGGTTTGCAGATTGGGCAAGCACAGTATACAAGTCAGGAAGTCTATGACTACGAAGAAAGAAATACCTACGAAATTGGTGGCATCAATATAGAAGGGGCTGTAAATAGAGATCGCAATGCGATCAAGTCTATAACAGGACTGAGAGAAGGTGTAAAAATAACTCTCCCGGGCCAAGAAGTCCAGGCAGCTATGAAGTCTTTGCTCAAACTGAGATTGTTTGATGATGTACAAATTTATGTAGATAGCATTGTTAACGAACAAATCGTTTACCTCACGCTCAAATTGGTAGACAAACCAACCTTATCTAGGTATTTTTTTACAGGCGTAAAGGCTGCTTCACACGACGATTTAAGCGAAATCGTCAAAGGAATTCTTACAAAAGAAAGTATAGTCAAAGACGATGAGAAGGAATTGGCTAAACAAAAATTGACAGATTATTATGTCAAGAAGGGAAAATTGGACGCTGAAGTAACTTTGACTGAAATCAAGGACACTAGTCGTAACAATTCTATCATCCTACAATTTGATATCGACCCCAAAGAAAGGGTAAAAATTGAAGAAATCATTTTTGTGGGTAACACCACTGTTTCTGATAAAAAGCTGAGAAAGAAATTAAAAGATACCAAGAGAAAGGGTACTTTTTTGAAAAAATCCAAATTTGTTGAAGACAGCTACCGAGATGATAAAGACAATATCATTGCCTTTTACAATGAAAAAGGGTATAAAAATGCACACATCGTAGAAGATAGCATTTGGAGAAATGAAGATGGCAATCTCATGATCAAAATTTTGATTGAAGAAGGAAATGTTTTCCATTATAGAAATATTACCTGGAAAGGAAATACCATCTACACTGATGAACAATTGAATAGAGTGTTGGGCATTGTGCCTGGCGATGTTTACAATCCAGAGCTACTTGCACAACGTTTGCGATTTAGTCAAGATGGAGGTGATGTATCTTCTTATTATCTCGATGACGGATATTTGAGTTTTAATGTTGATCCGGTAGAAACATCCATCGTCAATGATAGCATTGATGTTGAAATGAGGATTTATGAAGGTCCAAAGTTTACCATTGGTGATGTGGTCATTAAAGGCAATGACAGGACCCATGATCACGTGATCAGGAGAGCGGTAAGGACCAGACCCGGCCAAAAATTCTCACGATCTGACATCATTCGTTCACAAAGGGAAATCATCAACCTTGGCTATTTCAACCAAGAAAACCTCGATATCCAAACACCTGTGAACGAAAATGCAGGTACGGTAAATATAGAATATACTGTAGAAGAAAAACCTTCTGATCAGTTGGAACTTTCTGCCGGTTACGGCGGTCAAAGTGGTTTGATTGGTACATTGGGTGTTACTTTTAATAACTTTTCACTCAGAAACGTAAAAGATAGGTCAACCTGGTCTCCTCTACCACAAGGAGATGGTCAGAAGTTATCTTTGAGGGTTCAGTCAAATAGTAGGTTTTTCAGATCTTACAACTTCTCATTGACTGAGCCATGGTTGGGTGGTAAAAAACCAAACTCCCTAACTGTGGGGTTGGTTGCCAGTGTATTTGATTATACATTGGTTGGTTCTGGTGCCATCAATATCGTAAAAGGCTTTGTGGGTTTAGGAAGACAATTGAAGTGGCCAGATGATTTCTTTTCATCAAGTACTACACTCAATATTGAAAACTTAGCTTTGTCAAATTATCAACAAGGACAGTTTTTTGTTGAAGAAAATGGAGAATTCTTTCCCGTAAGAAATGGTAATTTCAATAACTTTTCTCTCACTCAAAATTTTGTAAGAAGTTCTGTTTCTGATCCTTTGTTCCCAAGAAGTGGATCTACTATATCACTTTCAGTGCAGTTTACCCCTCCTTATTCTTTATTTTCAAAAAAGGATATAAGAAAACTTCCAGATGATGAAATAGCGGCGATTGAAACAAGGTTGAGAGAGGAGTATGGTCCAGCGGATCCTCCATCTCCAGCAGAAATAGCTTCTGAGGTAAAAAGTGTAGAACTCGCTGGTCGTTTTAGATGGTTGGAATATCACAAATGGAAGTTCTCCTCAGAATTTTATTTCAACTTATTCAACAAATTGGTTTTGAAAGCTCAGGCAAAAATTGGTGTGATGGGCTATTATGATAAAAATATTGGCGTACCACCTTTTGAAAGATTCTTACTTGGAGGAGACGGACTTTCCAATCAAAACAACTTCATCACGGGTCAGGACATCATCTCATTGAGGGGTTATGATGCGCAAGCTGATTTCCCTATCAATAACCTGGGTGGCGCAACCATTTACGATAAGTTTACCTTAGAATTGAGGTATCCTATTTCACTCAACCCGAGTAGTACCATATTTGTGACCAGCTTTTTGCAAGGAGGTAATTCATGGGGTAAATTCAGAGACTTCAATCCATTCGATGTTAAGAGATCTGCGGGTATGGGTTTGAGGGTTTTCCTTCCGATGTTTGGTTTACTTGGATTTGACTATGGCTTTGGAATTGACAAAAACCTACCAGCTGGTTCAACTTGGAAGGATTATGGCAGGTTTAGTATAGTAATTGGTTTTGAACCAGAATAATGTATTTTTGCCATTCTTTTACTAAAGATCAGGACCAAAGGTCAAAAGTCTAAAGTTAAAATATGGTTAAACGGGGATGAGGGGTGTTTCAAAAGCGTAAAACATCCGTCATAAATTAAAATTAAACAGTTAGAAATTAATACAATGAAAAAACTTTTAGTACTAGCACTTGGAATTTTCTTATTCAGTGCTTCCGCAACTGCACAGAAATTTGGATATATCAATAGTCAGGAATTGTTGGTCAGCTTACCAGAAGTGAAGGCAGCAGATTCAGAACTTGAGGCATTCCAAAAGCAATTGATGACCAAAGGTCAAGAATTGGTTGCTACTTTTGAAACAGAATATAAAGCATACGTAGAAGAAGCTAATAAAGGCTTGCTTTCTAAAGTTCAAATGCAAAAGAAAGAAGAAGATCTTGGGGCTAAGCAAAAAACTATTCAAGATTATGAGCAAGAAGTACAGCTAAAATTGTCTCAGAAAAGAGAAACTATCTACAAGCCAATTTTAGATAAAATAAATACAACCATCACTGCCTTTGGAAAAGAAAATGGCTATACCATGATCTTTGACTCAAGCGCTGGCAACCTATTGTTTGTACAAGATTCTGACAATCTATTCGAAGCAATCAAAGCAAAGTTGAGTATCGCTTCAAACTAATATATCGCTCCACAAGAGCTTACACTGAAAAAGAGTTACCATAAAGTAGCTCTTTTTTTTTGTCTACCATTGAGGCCTTGGTACAAAATAAAAAATTTAAACGTTGGAGAATTACTCCTATTTACAAAAATTGGTAGGGTTTTTGTTATATTATAATAATTTATAATATGTTTGTAGTATGACTTTAAGGCTTTTGATTCAAATTTCTGTATTTTCAATACTGGCTATGATGACAACATCATGTGCAAGTAGCAAAAAATATGGAAATAGAAACAGTTCTTATACAAAGTCACGTACCGCTCGCTCCAATCAAAATAAGCCCACCAAATCCAACGATGATTATCTGGCAGTAGTTGATGTAAAAAATGATAAAAAGGGCGGATATGATGTACCTTCCAAAAAGAAATACAGAAAACCTCTACAAAACGATGATGTAGAAAAAGCCTTTCGAGAAGGAATCTATGAAACTGGCTCCCAATATATAGGGTTGAAATACAGGTCTGGTGGCCGGGCACCTAATACAGGTTTTGATTGTTCTGGTTTTGTATCCTACGTGATGGGACAAAGTGGTATAAAGATTGGCGGGTCTTCTATTTCTATGTCCAAATTGGGTGTACCCAAGGATAAAGAAAATCTTCAAATTGGCGACTTGGTTTTTTTTGGTAGAAATGGTAATATCCACCACGTTGGCATCGTATCCAATAATGTGGATGGAGAAATAGAAATGATCCACAGTGCTTCGAGTACTGGTATATCAGTAGATATCATAGACAAATCTGATTATTGGCGGCGCAAATTTATGTTTGGCAGAGATATCATTACTCCACATCTTGAGAAACCAGCTGATAAATAGTGAGATGTAAGATGTGAAATGTGAAATGTTGGTAGTAGTTGTTGTTTAATCCCCCTTTTACCCAAACACAAAGATCGAATGTGTTAAATATTCGATCTTCAAACCTTGGACCCGATCACAAAGATCGAATGTGTTGCATATTCGATCTTCACAACTTTTACATGTATGCAAAGATCGAATGTGTTAAATCTTCGATCATCACCACTCTGCCCCAATCACAAAGATCGAATGTGTTAAATTTTCAATCTTCGCACCTTTAGACCCGATCCTATCACCGATGTTAGAATAAATCAATTAAGAAAACTCAAACAAAAAGCCGGTTTGAGCCATTAAATAGATGTTACTTTCTCAATAGCATATTAATAGCAATAGGAAATGAATTAGACCATTTACTTTTATATTTTTGCTATCCCTTATCATCTAATTAGGAACATTTAAAGTCATTAAATAAAAAATATGGATTTCATCAACCGCATCCCCAGACAGAAATCAGAAGCTTTGTTTGCAAAAGCAAAAACCTTATTTCCTGGAGGCGTCAATTCTCCAGTGCGCGCATTTAAATCTGTAACCGGAGCGCCACTATTCATCAAAAAAGGTGATGGCAGTCGCATTTGGGATGAAGACGACAATGAATACATCGATTTTTGTGGTTCTTGGGGGCCACTCATTTTAGGACATAACAATGAAGCTGTTAGAAATGCCATCGTTGAAACGGTAGGTCAAGGCACCAGTTTTGGAACCCCCACCAAGTATGGAGTAGAGATTGGTGAATTGCTGATCAATAATCATCGATATCTGGAAAAAATCCGATTTGTAAGTTCTGGTACTGAGGCGGTGATGAGTGCGATTCGTTTGGCTAGGGGTTATACTGGGAAAAGTAAAATTTTAAAATTTGAAGGTTGTTACCATGGACACGTTGATTCTTTGATGGTCAAAGCCGGTAGCGGATTGGTCACTTTCGGCGTATCTACTTCAGCGGGAGTTCCACAATCCTTTGCCGAAGAAACGATCGTTCTTCCGCTAAACGATCTACAAGGATTTATTGACTTGATGGCTCAACAAAGCGATCAAATTGCAGCCGTTATCATAGAACCAATACCAGCAAATAATGGACTATTGCTTCAGGATTACAACTACCTTGCATGGTTGAGGAAAGTATGTGATGAACACAATGTTTTACTGATATTTGATGAAGTAATCTCTGGTTTCAGAATTGGTTTTGAGGGTGCAAGTGGTCATTACAGCATTCAGCCTGATTTGATTACCTTCGGGAAAATCATAGGCGGAGGTATGCCTGTGGGAGCGTATGGCGGGCGAGCTGACATCATGTCCATGATTGCTCCCGACGGGCCTGTATATCAAGCTGGTACCTTGAGTGCAAATCCTGTAACCTTATCCGCGGGCATTGCAACCATCAAACAATTACTTCAAGAAGGATTTTACGAATCATTAGCAGCAAAAACGCAAAAAGTGGTTGATGCCATGGAAAGCTATTTTGATGAAAAAGGATACGACATCAGCATGCCCCATATCGGCAGTATATTTTGGATTTGTTTTACGAAAGATCGAGTTTTTACAGCAGATCAGATTGATCCCAAAGGCATGGATAAATTTAAAATCATCCACCATGAATTGCTGCAACGAGGTATTTATTTAGGTCCATCTGGTTATGAAGTTGGGTTTACATCTGCCGCACATACGGACGATGATTTGGAATTTTTTGTCACACAACTCAAAGCTGCCATTGATTTGGCCTACAATCCTGCATAAGATGTCAATGAAATGGTTGAGTTATCTGGTTATTTCCTACATGCTGCTGGCGCTCATCTGGTGGACCATTTTACTTCATTCAAAAAATCAACAAGCTTTTGATTCTAAGGTAGCTTTGATCACTTTACAAGGCAATCAAACAGAAATTGCACCACTAGAGTCAGAATATAAACGACAAGCCAATATGATTTTGGGAGAGGGCATCGTATTTGGTGTTTCGCTTTTACTTGGAATCTGGCTTATCCAAAGATCGTTTTCAAGAGAATTGGAAGTCCGTGAGCGCCAAAACAATTTTCTTTTGTCTGTGACACATGAATTGAAATCTCCTCTCACCTCCATCAACTTGTCGCTGGAAACCATGCGAAAACGTACCCTTTCGCAAGAAATGATCCGCGACATATCAGATACCGCTTTGGGAGAAAGTCATCGCTTGGAAAATCTCATCAATGATTTGCTCCTTGCCACTAAGTTGGACCATGAGTATGCCTTTTTGAAGACAAATACGGATGTATCTACCATGATCAAGGAAATCCTGGACGAATACTTTCTTAATAGAGACAATGTACAACTACACCACCAAATACAAGATGACATATATGCAGACATAGATCAGGCAGCTTTTGAGAAAGTAGTTACCAACTTGATTGAAAATGCCATCAAGTACGGAAATGGCAAAAAGATAGAAGTCCATTTGCAAAAGGAAGCAGATGCCAAAAGCTTTAAATTGGAAGTGAAAGATGAAGGTCCTGGCATTCCAATCAAAGAGCGTGAAAAGATTTTTCAGAAATTCTATAGAGTCGGATCAGAAAATACTCGTAAAACAAAAGGCACTGGACTCGGTTTATACATTATAGAACGGATTGTCGAAGGGCATCATGGCACGGTATCCTATCTGGAAAATAAGCCAACAGGAGCCATTTTTGAGGTAAAAATTCCGATGAAGGTATGAGAATATTGCTGGTAGAAGATGAAGATCAAATCAGGAAACTGGTGCGGATGAACTTGCAAATGGAAGGTTACGAAGTAGTGGAAGCTATCGACGGAGCCATTGCCTTACAATACATCGATCAGCAACATTTTGACTTGATTTTATTGGACATCATGTTGCCAGAAGTCAATGGTTTTCAAATTTGTGAACAAGTAAGGCTGAGGAATAAAAAGGTGGGCATCATCATCATGTCAGCCAAAGACAGTTCAGAAGACCGCATCATGGGTCTCAAACTAGGTGCTGATGATTATATCAACAAGCCATTCAATCTTGAGGAATTACTGCTCAGAGTACAAAATCTGGTCAAACGAAGCAGTATTGAGAAAAAAACTCAACTGGAAACTTACTCATTTGGTGATAATAAAATTAATTTTGCGACCTACGAAGCAGAGGGCCAGAGTGGTCCACTCAAGTTGACAAATAAAGAAGTTTTGCTTTTACAAATGCTGATTGAACATAAAAATGAAGTGGTAAGTCGCCAGCAAATTCTGCAAAGTGTGTGGGGATATGACGTCTATCCATCCACCAGAACGATCGATAACTTCATCATGGCCTTCCGCAAATACTTTGAAAAAGACCCAAAAGACCCAAAATATTTTCAAAGCATTCGGGGCGTTGGTTATAAATTTTCTATCTCTGCAGATTGACCAGCATTCAAAAAACATCATTAAAATAAAATCTGCCACTAGCAATCACCATAAATCTATACCATGCCAGGAAGTACCTACGGACAAGTTTTTAGAATCACGACATATGGAGAGTCACACGGCAAAGGTATTGGTGTGGTCATTGACGGGTGCCCAGCAGGCATACCCATAACAGAAGAAGATATAGCCATTGACCTGGATAGAAGGAGACCTGGTCAATCCGCCATTGTTACCCAAAGAAAAGAAAGCGATACTCCACACATCATGTCTGGTGTATTTGAAGATTTTACAACGGGTACACCCATCAACATATTCATACCCAATGAAGATCAAAGATCAAAGGACTACGGACATATAAAAGATACTTACCGACCATCTCATGCTGATTTTACTTATCAGGAAAAATATGGCATCAGGGATTATCGAGGTGGAGGTAGGTCTTCTGCCAGAGAAACCGCAGCTAGAGTTGCTGCTGGCGTTATTGCGAAAAAGTTATTGTCGCATTATGGTGTGATCATCACAGCTTATGTGGATCAAGTCGGGCATATTAGCATTCCTGAAGAAAATTATCCTTTGTCATTTGCGACAATTGAGGAAAATCCAGTGCGTTGCCCTCATCCTGAAACCGCGGCTAAAATGGAGGCATTCATCAAGGAGGTTCGCAAAGATGGTGATACCGTTGGCGGAGTGGTAAGCTGTCTCATTCAAAACTGTCCTATTGGACTTGGTGAACCAGTATTCGACAGACTTCACGCGGATTTGGGCAAAGCCATGTTGAGCATCAATGCGGTAAAAGGATTCCAATATGGGTCGGGATTTAGATCGGCTAGTATGAGAGGTTCAGAACACAACGATCTTTTTGACAACATCGATGGCAAAATTGTAACCCGGACCAATAACAGCGGAGGTATTCAAGGAGGCATATCCAATGGCATGGAAATCTACTTTTCAGTAGCATTCAAACCAGTAGCAACGATTGTTATGGCACAAGAATCTGTTGATAAAAACGGCAATGCTGCTTTGGTTGAAGGAAAAGGCCGTCATGATCCTTGTGTGGTGCCAAGGGCGGTGCCTATTGTAGAAGCGATGGCTGCACTCACATTAGCGGATCATTTATTAAGAGCAAGATTAGCCAAAATATAAGCCATTCGTTTCTGGATTATTTGTTAGATTTGGCTTTGGGCTTCTAAAAAATAGAAAGTCCAAGATTTTTAAAATCGTCAGGTATGGAAACGGAAATTCTTGCACGGATTCAATTTGCATTTACCATTGCTTTTCATTACATCTACCCACCACTCAGCATTGGCCTCGGCCTATTGATGGTTATTTTTGAAGGGTTATACATTCAAACAAAAAACCAACTCTATCACACACTTTGTAGGTTTTGGACCAAAATTTTCGCCTTAACCTTTGGCATTGGCGTTGTAACTGGCATAGTTATGGAGTTTGAGTTTGGCACGAATTGGGCCGTTTATTCCAGGTATGTGGGTGATGTTTTTGGCAGCGCACTTGCTGCTGAAGGTATTTTTGCCTTTGCTTTGGAAAGTGGATTTTTGGGCATTTTATTATTTGGTTGGAATAGAGTAAAACCTTGGGTGCATTTTGTTTCTACCGTGGGTGTTTTTCTGGGATCGATGTTCTCAGCCGTTTGGATCGTTGTGGCAAATAGTTGGCAACAAACGCCTGCAGGCTTTCATATTGTGGGCGAAGGTATGCGTGCACGAGCGGAAATCACGGATTTTTGGGCCATGTTTTTCAACCCTTCAAGTGTAGATCGATTGACACACGTATGGATCGGGGCATTTCTCTCAGGAGCATTTTTAGTGCTGAGTGTCCATGCCTATTATTTGGTAAAAGGTAGATATATTGAAATTTCACAGAAAGCTTTCAAAATAGCCTTGCTGGTTGCTACCGTTTTTTCTTTGAGTCAACTGGTGACTGGCCATCATTCTGCAGATGGTGTTGCAAAAAATCAACCTGCAAAACTGGCTGCTTTAGAGGGCCATTATCCCGCTAATGAAAAAGCAGATATGTATTTATTTGGATGGGTAGACCAAAAAAATGAAACCGTTTCTGGTTTGAAAATTCCGGGCGGCCTTTCGTTTCTGATACATCAAGACTTTGACAAACCAGTAGTGGGATTGAATGCTTTCAAAAAAGAAGACAGGCCCGGTCAAGTAAATGCAGTTTTTCAGTTTTATCACCTCATGGTAAGTATAGGTATGTTGTTGATAGGCATGACTTTATTGGCATCGTTTTATTGGTGGCGGGGTAAGTTATTTGACCAAAGGTGGCTCTTGATGCTATTTGTTCCTTCCGTTATTTTGCCACAAATAGCCAATCAAGTTGGTTGGTTTGCGGCTGAGATGGGAAGGCAGCCATGGGTCGTTTATGGTTTATTAAGGACTTCTCAGGCATTCTCCCAAGCGGTCAGCGCCAATCAAATTTTATTCTCATTGATCTTATTCTTCCTAGTTTATGCTCTTTTACTGTTTTTGTTTTTATATCTGTTGAACAAGAAAATCAAACACGGTCCGTACGATGAATCAGAAGACGAGGATAGACCTATGACCAAAGATATTTCAGACGCTATCACTGGATAAAATAAAATAAAGATGACAGACAAATTCATTGGCATTGATTTTCCCACTTGGTGGTTTTTGGTTGTTGGAGGATTGTTTTCAGGGTATGCAATTTTGGATGGTTTTGACTTTGGCGCAGGAGCCTGGCATTTATTTTTCAAAAAAGAACAAAGTAGACGGTTGGCTTTGAATGCAGTTGGGCCCGTTTGGGACGGTAACGAAGTTTGGCTGGTCATTGGTGGAGGAGCACTTTTTGCCGGTTTTCCTGTTTTATACGCCACTTTGTTTTCAGCCATGTATATTCCATTTATATTATTTCTGGTTTTCCTCATCTTCAGAGCGGTGGCCATTGAGTTTAGAGGTAAAGAAGAAATGTTGTGGTGGCGCAAAATGTGGGACGTTTGTTACAGCGTTTCCAGCATCATGTTGGCATTTTTATTGGGTGTTGTGTTGGGAAATGTCCTACAAGGACTGGCCATTGGTGATGAATATTTGTATCAAGGTGCTGGTTTTTTTGAATTTTTAAATCCTTATGCCATCATGGTGGGAGTCACCACTTTGTCGTTATTTATGATGCATGGAGCCATTTATTTGCTGATAAAAACAGAAGGAAAACTCTTTGAAAAATTGACAGTGTTGCTCAAAAGAGCCATGATCTTTTTCATGATCAGTTTTACCATCACCTCATTATATACTTTGCTGTATATACCACACCTATCTGATGATTTCAAAGCACAACCACTCTTATTCATTTTCCCCTTGCTGACCTTTTTGAGCATTGCCAATGTACCCAGGCTTGCAAGCAAACAACGATATAAATGGGCGTTTTTATTTTCCGCACTCTCCATCGGATTTATGTTGGCCTTAGTTGCCATCGAATTATACCCCACCCTACTACTTTCTACCGTCAGTGAACAATACAACATTGACATCTACAATGCTGCAGCATCCACAAAATCGCTCAAAATTATGATGATCATTGTCGCCATTGGCGCCCCGCTGGTTGCTTCATACACTTATTTCGTTTATAAAACCTTCAGTGGTAAGGTCGTCATTGACGATGCGAGTTATTAATTTTTTAAAAGAAATCCTTACGGTTTACTTTTTAAATTTCTTCGTTATACCCACTAAAGTGAACCAAGTTAGCTGACTGATTGAATTAAATTGGTTAATTTTTTCCTAAAATACGAATTTTTTCGTACTTACATATTGATTATACGAATCATTTCGTATATACTTGTAATACTATTCATAAAAAGGAAAGAATGACACCGACAGACGCGGAATTAGAAATCTTACAATTGCTTTGGGCTAGTGGACCAAGTAGTGTAAGAACAATCAACGATGAACTCAATAAAAGGCGTGAGGTGGGCTATACTACAACCCTGAAAATCATGCAAATCATGAACGATAAGGGTTTGGTCAAAAGAGACACTAATAACAGGTCACACGTTTACGAGCCCATCATCATGGAAGGAAATACCAAGTCCACCCTACTCAATACATTCATGCACAATACTTTCAATGGATCTTTGAAAGATATGGTGATACATGCCTTGGGTGACGGGACATCATCAAAGGAAGAACTCGAAGAAATAAAACAATTAATTGACTCCATTCAAAAAAGAGACTTAAAATGAGCACCAACATTTCCATTATTTCAGACCAAATCTGGTACGCCTTGAGCCAAGCTTTGGTCCATTCTATCTGGCAGGGTTTTGTTTTGATGATACTGGTAGCCTTTATGTTGTATGCCGTAAAACTCAATAAACCACACATGCGGTACTGGATTGCAGTGGGAGGTGTTCTTTCTTTTCTAATGATTTTTGCACTTACTTTCTTGGGTGCGCTCTCAGAATATCAAGCCATTCAAACTTATCCTTACTTGGAAAGTGATTTGAATGTGGATGTTCAAACATGGAATCTAATCGGGGAATCTGCCGCCATCACTTCTTTTTCAGACCTCATCAATCCGACAGTTATAACCTCCATTTGGTTTTGCGGATTTTTGATTTTTGGACTGCGAATGGCCTTTTCCTACGTCTATCTCCTTTACGTACACAAAGGTTCCCAATTGGATGAAACATCGGAAATATATCATGTCTTACAGGAATTAAAAACCAAGATGCAGATGAGTGAAAATATTCAACTCCGCATCAGTCAAACAGTCGATACCATCTTTACGTATGGATTTTTCCACCCCATCATTGTGTGGCCTATTTCATTACTCAATCAATTGAATGCAGACGAAGTTTCGCTTATCCTGGCTCATGAATTGGCCCACATCAAAAGGAAAGATTATGTTGTAAAAATGCTTTTAAACCTTGTGAATGTGGTTTTATACTATCATCCCCTGGTTTGGTGGCTCAATAGGGTCATCAACAACGAAAGAGAATATGCCTGTGACCTAGAAGCTTTAGCACAAAATGGAGACACCACTCAACTCGCAATGGTACTTGTCAAATTACAAGAATACAAACTCAATCCTGCAACATTGAGCAGTAATCATTTCAACGATAAAAATTCATTTTCAAACCGTATAAAAAGACTATTTAATATGCCGATCAAACAATCATTTAGCAAAAGCAAGCTGACTATTTTACTTCTTTTCCTTGCCATTGGCCTATTTGCCATTGAGTACAAAAACATCAAATCCGCAGTCATAGAAGATGATGCAGCAAATATTACTGCACTATTTCCTTCCATTAATAATGAGCCAAACGTAAAGGCGATAGCACAAACAGATACCATTGAGCCCATCAAAGAAAGCAAGTCTTCGGCATTCATTATCAAAAATGATGGAGATCGATCTGTAAAAATGGAGGTGGAAAATGGCGAAATCAAAAATTTGGAGATCGATGGCAAGGTCATAGACAAAGCAGATTATGATCAATACACTGATGAGTTAAAAACTATTGAAGGTCGCAGATTTAAACATGGTGCTGATAGAATGCCTTTTGGTTTTGATGCAGCAGGAATGGAGCCATTTGTTTTTGAGCTAGATCAATTTAAAGCCATGAATGATTCAATTTTCAAAGGTTTCAATTTTCATGCTGTTCCTGATTCATTATTTACCAAAAACTTCAGGTTTGACTTTCCAGGAGGCATGGGAATGTATTTCTCTGATGAGGATGATAACTTTGGAAATATGGATCTAGAAAACTTTTTGGAGCATAACAGAATGTCTTTGGAAAACCAACGAGAAATGCTCAAAAAACTAGGTATTGACATGGAAATTCAAAGAGAACATGGTATACACATGAGGGAAAATGCTGAGAAAATGCGCGAGCATATGGAGAAAATGAAACCTGGTATGGGCAGTAGAGATCTTAAAGGTTTGAATGATGATTTAAATACTTTCCCAAGAAATTCTTACAACTTTTCAACAGAACCTGGCGCTTCAAACCTAGAACAGAAATTGGGAAATCAGTTGAATAAAGATGGTTTTTTATTACCTGAAAAAGAGAATTCCGTAAAACTCACTGGCAAATATTTAAAAATAAATGGTGAAAAAATGCCTCAAGTAATATTCGAAAAATACAAAAGACTATTTGAAGAAGAAACGGGTATTCCACTCAGTGATAAAAACGTCATTGAATTTAAAATGGAAGGCAAACCTACTTCTGGTAGAAAATATCGCGCCTTCTAAGTATAAAGAAACTTATTTAGCATACTTTTCAAAAATCATGTCTAAATACCCCATAGGGGTTAAATATTATAGCCATGGATGAAGTCCATGGTAAAAATGAAAACGGAATATGATTTTGGCGGGATTTTTGATCCAAAAATCATGACAAAATCCCAACGACCAAATTGAGAAGTCGTCAAATACACCTCATTAGGGAAACAAAAAAGCCATTCAGAAATCTGGATGGCTTTTTTTATTGTCTATAATTATTAATTATCGAATGATAAGCTGCGATCTTTCCGGCCCAGTGGAGATGATCGAAATTTTGGTCTCGAGCAATCTTTCCAATTCCAAGATATAATCACTTGCATTTTTCGGGAGCGACTCAAACGTTTTGCATTCGCTCAAATCTGACTTCCAACCTTGATATGGTGTGTATTGTACATCCACAGCAGTTGTGCATAAGTCAAATGGAAGTTCATGGGTTTCTTTACCATCATATTTATAAGAAGTACCCACTTCAATTTCATCAAAGTCATTGAGTACATCCAGTTTGGTGATCACAATTTGAGTGACACCATTGAGCATATTTACATATTTCAATTGAGGAATGTCGATCCAGCCGCAACGTCTCGGCCTACCTGTAGTTGCGCCAAACTCCATGCCTATGCGTCTCAATGTTTCGCCAGTCTCGTTTTCCAATTCAGTAGGAAAAGGACCACCACCGACTCTAGTACAATAAGCCTTAGCGATACCAATCACTTCTCTCACTTTGGAAGGAGGTATACCCAATCCGTTGCAAACACCAGCTGCAATGGTATTGGAAGAAGTAACATAAGGATAAGTACCATAATCAATGTCGAGCATAGATCCTTGAGCACCTTCTGCCAAAATTCTTTTTCCTTTACTTAAAAGGTCATTGAGAAAATATTCAGAGCTAATTGAATTGAGGCTCCTCAAAAGTTCCAAACTTTCAAACCATTTGGCTTCTTCACCGGCCAAATCAAAGTCGACTTGAGGATATAATTTGATCAATCCCAAGTGTTTTTCTTTGAGTGCGCGGTATTTTGCTTCGAAGTCATGCAAAAAGATATCACCAACCCTCAAACCATTTCTACCAGTTTTGTCCATGTAAGTAGGACCAATGCCTTTGAGTGTAGAACCAATTTTAGTTGCCCCTTTAGAAGCTTCTGATGCAGCGTCGAGTAATCTGTGTGAAGGCAAAATCAAATGCGCCTTCTGAGAAATATATAATCTGCTTTTATATTCAATATTGACGGTGTCGAGGTTTGCCAATTCTTTTTTGAAAGTGATGGGATCGAGCACCACGCCATTTCCAACCACATTGATGATGTTGCTTCTGAATACGCCCGAAGGAATCGTATGCAAAACAAACTTCTTATCACCTATGATGATGGTATGGCCAGCATTGGGTCCACCTTGAAACCTACACACTACATCGTACTGATCTGCAATGTAATCAACAACCTTTCCTTTACCCTCGTCACCCCACTGCAAGCCCAACAAAACATCTACATACATGAATCCAAAAATTTTAAGCGGCAAAAATACCAAAACAATTTGTTATCAAACCATTTATTAAAACTTTTATCAGATTCTATGAAAGTGTGAATATTCACTCATTTTAAGTTGTCAGCGCACTGGAGAAATAATATAGAATAATGGAAGAAAGTGGGTTTAAAAAAAAGACCATCATAAAGATGGCCTTCAATTGCGGTTATAAAGGATCTTGCAGTAGTATCCTCTAGGGGCTTAGTTAAAACTTGTACTTACTCAAAACGTTAAAATATGTATTACTCAATTCTATAATATAATGGCATAATCTGTGCCGAAGTATGAAAAAGTGCGAATTTTCATGGTTTGAACGGATAAGAATCATGGAATACCCTGAGGGAGCTTCGAGCTTCGAGCCTCGAGCCTTTTGTTTATTCGTTTATGTGTTTATTTGTTTAATGAAATTTCAAACTTTATAAAGTATGGGAGGAAAGCATCCGCCGCTTCTATAACTATACATACAAGGACATGCGTTTCTCCAGATAAACTTTCTACTTTGTACAGAAGCAAGGCCTTGGGTCTCTCAATGAACTTTCTACGTTGTACAGACGCAAGGCCTTGCGTCTCTCCATGAACTTTCTACTTTATGAACTCAACACAGAAGTTTCGCATTTCTTTTTCTCTTAACATTCCCAAAATTGAACAGGCTAAAGCTTATTCGCCCTCCATTCTCTTTATCTTAGCATTTTCGCGATTCAGCAGTTTCGCAGTTTTGCAATTCAGTGATTTTTGCCTCAAACCAAGAGCCAGAACTTTCAACTTTATGAACTCAGAATAACTTTATGAACTTTCTACTTTCAACTTTATGAACTCAACAAAGCATTTTAGCAATTGAGGTTCTCTTTCTCTCAGCATTGCCACAATTGAACAGGCTAAAGCCAATTCGCCCTCCATTATCTTTATCTTAGCATTTTCGCGATTCAGCAGTTCAGCAGTTTCGCAGTTTACAAACTCAAAACCTCCTACTTACACTCATCCTCAATTTTATCGGATTATAAAAATCAATCTCTTTAAGATTATTCACCAAAGCATCGTCTCTCATTGCCATATTTACCAACCTGACTTGCAAGGCATAACTATATTTTTCCTTTTCTAATTTTAATCCACCGTAGAGTTCTACTTCTGATAGACCAAATTTGGAAACAGAACGACTTGACGAATCACCGAAAAATGATTTTTTATAAAATGAAAAATTGTTATTTACAGTTAATATCCCTAATAGATTCTTGGAGGTAGATTCTTTGAAGGAATATACAAATTCAATAGGTAAATTTAGATTATGCTTGTAATAATATTCATTTAACCAAAGCGGTTCTGTTGTGTCGTTGAAGTATATAAGGTTTAGTGGAAGTTTAAACAGATTTACATTTAATAAATAACCTAAGCCTAATTGCACTTTAAATTTCTTATTTTCAAGGATTTTCCTGCTGTAATTCAAAAAAAAATCATATTCAAACCAAGGATTATCGTTCTTTGCTGCTCTTAATATATCTCCCCCAAACCGGCCAATAAGGAAATTATATCTTCTATCCGCATTACTCAAACCTATTCCTATGCTCAATTCTGAGGATTTTGATTTTAATAAATCTTGGGAATAAGCTTGGCTAAAAGCTATTGATAGAAAGAAAATGATTGTTATTTTAAGTCTCATTTGTTTTTGAATTTTATACCAAACCATAAAATCTAGTTGTCAGTTTTCTGATTTCACATTATCAATTCAGCAAATTATGGTCTGCGGTTTTGAAATTGTACAATCTCAAGCAAGCTTGGCTTGATTTTAACATCTCTGAGCATTCCAGCAATTGAACAGGCTAAAGCCCGTTTACCCTTCATTTCCCTTTTCTGAGCATTCCAGTAATTTCGCTTTTTCGACCAACTTTTCCACGATTTCCAGTTTAACAATTCAGCATTTCAGCAATTTAGCAATTTAGCAGTTTACAAACTCAAAACCTCCTACTCACTGCCATCCTCAATTTGATGGGATTATAAAAATCAATCTCTTTAAGATTATTCACCAAGGCATCATCTCTCAATGCCATATTTACCAATCTGACTTGCAAGGCATAACTATATTTTTCTTTTTCTAATTTTAATCCACCGTAGAGTTCTACTTCTGATAAGTCAAATTTATAAGTAGAGCGACTGAAATTTTGAGTAATAAAAGATTTTTTAAAAAATGAAAAATTGCTGTTGATTAGAAAAATTCCTATGATTGATTTAGACTCAGATTCTTTTACTACATAACCTAACTCAATAGGCAAATTTAGATTGTGCTTATAGTAAGATTGATTTGTCCAAAGTACTTCTGTAAAATCACCAAAATAGGCAAGATTAAGTGGAAGTTTAAAAAGATTAACATTTAAAGAATAGCCAATACCTCCAAAAAAAATTAGCTTTCCTTTTTCCATTATCTTTTTATTGTAATTCACAAAAAAGTCATACTCAAACCATGGATTATCCTCCTTAGCCCAATCTGTAATCAGTGATCCATATCGTCCAATAAGGAAATCATATCTTCTATCCGCATTACTCAAACCTATTCCTATGCTCAATTCTGAGGATTTTGATTTTAATAAATCCTGGGAATAAGCTTGGTTGAAGAATATTGCGAGGATAATAAAGACTACTATTTTTATTTTCATGTTTTATATTTATTAATTATAGTATAATTATAAACATTTAAATAAAGTAGGCAGCAACTGCCAAATTGTTGCCTACTTTAAACATCTAATCACTAATTTTGTATATAAATTTTATTTGTATTTATGGTTCCATTTTTATCTACCACTTTAACAAAATACAATCCATTCCTAAATTGTGAAAAGTTCATTTCAGTTGAGGGTGATTGCAGTACATAATTGGCTATGATATTGCCTGATATATTGCTGACTAAAACAGTAATAGGATACTGTAGAGATGATTCAAAATCACTCTCAAAGGTTATTTTTGAATTAGCTCCTACAACTGTAGGTCTAATTGTGAAATTGCTCGGAATGTAAAAATTTATAACTGCGTTTGCTGATTGACCGCAAATATTTGTGGTTTTAGCGTAACCATATCCCATTCCTGGGGCTGTTGGGGTAAATTGATTCCATGTAAAAGTGGTGTAGGCTGCTGTCACATTTCCAGAAGTAGTCCAGGAAGCGGTATTGTTTATCGCGCCAGGAGCACTTGATATATAAACATCTTGTGAATAGCCCATGTTTAGTTGTACATAACCAGTGGGGCTCAAAGAAGGGTAAGTTGGAAGGCCAACCCACAGGTTTCTTGTTAATGTTATAGTTGTGCAGCCAGATGCTGTTAGATTAATTGTTAAAACCGATGATCCTGAGGTAGAAGAAGAAGCTGCTCTTAAAACAATATTGGCAGTTGATCCTGAGGTAGAGGCACCGGATGTTGTTGCAAATAAAGAAGGGTTTGAGACACTCCAGGAAATAGTTCGACCAGGTATAGGATTATTCAGAGTAATCGTTTTATTAATTGAACAAATATTGTCATAAGGTGGCATTGTCGGTGCAGGGCTGAGCGAAGGAGTTCGGATGCCATTAACAGTCGTTGGAGGTGATCCGCCACCAAGCCAGTCACTCAATCTGGTTGCGCTTGTTCCAGCACCAGTCCATGACACATCAAATCTTCCAAATCTCGTACCTTTTGGATCACCACAAATACCTACGTTTTGAGAACTATCTGGTCTGTGATCTTGCCCGACAATTCTACCCATTTGGTTAAATAACGGTGATCCAGATGATCCAGGTTCAGTATTTCCAAACTCCCAATCATCAACCATCCATTCATTGAAGCCACCATCATTTCTAAGAATTGCAGCATCGTTATCAAAACTTATTTTTTTAGCATCTGCTGCAGGATGATGAATACAAAAACTGCTACTTGCAGGAGTAGTACTTCTGTCCCAACCTGCTAAAGCTAATCCAGATTCTATTGGGTTATTTCCTACCAAACCACCATTTAGTAAAAGTAATGCAAAATCAGAAAGAGTACTACTTGCCCTTAAAGTTGCCCCATTTCTAGTCACCCAAGTTGCTGTCAGTGGTTCTTGTCCTGCAGTATTCCCCGGACAAGTCGGACTTGCTGATTGATAATTAAATCGTACAACCCAGTTACTCATATTTATTCCCGGATTATTACCTAAACAGTGGAATGCAGTCAAAAAATTAGGCGTAAGATCCTGACATTGATTGTTAATCAAAGAGCCTGAGCATAAGCCGATCATACCTACAGCTATCATCCCTACTGCATCTCGTTGGAGAGTCCACGCAGAACCAATTGCACAATTTACATCATAATTACAATCTCCTGCATCTGTCCAAGCTCTGTCAAAATTTGTCTGAATCCCTTGCGCTATTTTAGAGATTTTTAGAGCGATTTCTTTGCTTTTATCTTTGCAAACAATAGCAATTTTTACTTTGCCAGTCCTTTCTATAATGTCTGAAGTAAATATTCCCTTTGTGACAGCTTCCATGGTAATTGGTCCCTGAATCATCCTACTTTCTTCACTATAAATATACATCTCGGCTTCTTTAGGAATTTGAAAACCTTCAAACATAAAACTTAAAGATTTTGCATAAGGTGCATCAAATCCAATTTTCCACACAGAAAAATCTTCATAGTCTGTCCAAGTACCATTCTTTACACCATATGAAACTTCATAGTCAATAGCAAATCTCGGTATTTGTCTGCCATCAAGTCTGTCTTGCTCTAAAGTTCTACTTGGATCGATTTTACTTTGAGAAATCATTACTGGCTCATTTTCCAAAGGAAATGGGAGATACTTATCAAATGAATCCTCTTTCCCTACTACTCTTGTCAAAACTTGTGCATTGAGATTAATACTTAGGAAAAGGAATAAAAAAATTATGGTCAGAAAAGGCAATAAACTTGTTGTAAAAATCCTCTTTTTGATGTGTAATTTAAGCATTTGCAATTCTGGTTTGCAAAATAATATTACCCCCCCCCCTTAAAATTTTAGAATAAAATTTCGTGCTCATAATAAAAAGTTTTGGTTATTATTTAATAATAAATGAAATGAAATCGATAGAAAAAACCAAAACATGGTGACTCAGGGTTTCGCAAAGTTTTCCATAGGCGCCTTAATTAAATTGGTCTACTTTGATTGCGTAAAAAAGGGTCAAAATACTGCAATATTAATCACTTCTTCACTCAAAACTGACTTCGCAGGTCAGTCGGGTTGATACATCAATTTTTGTATATTCTATCAATATGTTTCAAAGCTACGTCAAATTATTATAAAAGTCAACAGGGGATATGTTAAATTTCTTGGCAAACTTTTTTCAGGACAAACTCCACCCATGGCATCATGCAGTGATGAAAAGTTTGGATCTAAATTTCCACATTGTTTCAGGCTTACAAAATTCAATGAAAAGAGAAAATTTAGTTATGCCATAGTCAATTCCCCTTTCTGAATTTTATAACAATCAAAAAACTTTTTCGCTTATCTTGCATCGCAATGAATAAATAGCATGAACATCATCATCCTTTCTCGCAACGCTGGACTGTACAGCACCAATTCACTCATTGAAGCTGCCAGGCGTCTGGGCCATTTCGTGCGAGTATTGGACCACATGCAATGTGACCTCATTGTCGAGGAAGGGAAATTGGATCTCAATTACAATTATGAAAGTATCCGTAATGTTGATGCCGTTATTCCACGGATTGGATCTTCTGCAACCAGTTATGGAGCGGCTGTGATCCGACAGTTTGAAGGTATGGGTGTTTATACACCATTGACTTCAGATGTGTTGATGATGTGCCGCGACAAATTGAGTTGTTTGCAACATTTAGCAGCCCACGGCATTCCAATTCCTCGCACAGGCGTCACCAACAACCAATTCACCATTAGAGATGTGCTCAATAAAGTCAGCACTGCTCCTTATGTGATCAAATTACTCAACGGCACACAAGGTCTTGGAGTGATTTTATCTGAAACTTTCAACAATGCAGAATCGATCATGGAGGCATTTATGAAAACAGAAGACAATGTCATGGTACAGCGATTCGTTCCTGAAAGTAAGGGCAGTGATCTACGGGTTTTTGTGGTGGGTGATAAAATAATTGCTGCGATGAAAAGACAAGCTCAACCCGGAGAATTCAGGTCAAACCTGCACCGTGGTGGATACTCATTTTCTGTGAAACTGAGCAGTGCAGAAGAAGAAATTGCCCTGAAAACTGCCAAAGTCATGGGTGTGCAGATTGCGGGTATTGACATCTTACAGGGTAACGACGGCCCCATGGTCATTGAAGTAAATGTTTCACCAGGATTGGAAGGAATAGAAAGTACTACCAAAATTGACATCGCTGGAGACATCATTAAATTTGTAGAACAGAGAGTTGGAAAGTAAATTTGCATATGGCATTATTGGATTTACCTATAAAAAACGATTTTTCAAAACCTATCATCATTGAGCGAGAATCATTCTTGCCGGGGGATGCTGGTGAGGTCAAGATACCTGTCGGGAGGATGCCATCAGATACCAGATTGTATGTCAACACTTACGTTTTCAGATCTACTGAGCCTGGCCCTACTGTTTTGATTATGGGTGGCGTACATGGTGATGAAATCAATGGTATTGAAATCGTCAGTCAATTGCTTCAAGAGGAAAAATTTCACACGATCAAAAAGGGCAATGTCATCCTAATCCCTTTATTGAATGTTTATGGTTTTAATAACTTCAGTAGGGACGTGCCGGATGGTAAGGACGTAAACAGAAGTTTCCCGGGTGTCAATAGTGGATCATTGGCTGCAAGAGTGGCTGGAACACTCACTAAAAAGGTGTTACCATATGTTGATTTTGCCATAGATTTACATACTGGGGGAAGTTCAAGATACAATTACCCTCAAGCAAGATTTCACAGCAAACTCTCCCCTGCATTCGAAATGGCAAAAATTTTCAACGCTCCTTATTCGATCAATCAGCCTCTGATATCAAAGTCATTCAGGAAGGTTGCAAAAGACCTTAATATTCCCGCCATTGTTTATGAAGCTGGTGAGAGCGTGCGCTTGGATGGTATGTCTATTGAATATGGAAAAAGAGGCATCAAACGTTTCTTAAACCACCTCGATATGTTGCCATACAAGGATAAGAAAGTAGTGAAATCCATCATCATCAATGCTACCAATTGGCAAAGGGCTTCACAATCGGGTATTTTTATTTGGTCAAAGTCTTCCGGCGATTTTATAAACAAAGGGGATGAGTTAGGCGTCATCAAAGACCCATACGGAAGTAAATTGACCATGGTATTGAGTAAATTCAGTGGTTTTATCATCGGGCACAACAATGCATCGGTGGTCAATCATGGAGATGCATTGTTTCACATAGGAATTGATTATGCGCACGAAGGTTTTTAAATTGATTTGTTTTTTATTGTTTGCTGCGAATGTCAACGCACAATCTGCTTTGCAAAATTACGTGGATGAGTGGGTGCAACACCCCTTCTTCAAAAATAGCGAAATCAGCTTTGCGGTACATGGAATAGAAAGTCAGAAATTATTGGCCGGGCATCGGATGTCAAAATCAGCAATACCTGCTTCATCTTTGAAGGTCCTCACCACTTTCATCATCTATGAAGAACTTGGCTATGATTTCACTTATAAAACACAGTTGGCTCACGATGGGACCATTGACAGCGATGGCACACTCCAAGGAAATTTATACTTCATTGGCAGTGGTGATCCTTCTCTTGGTTCAGGTAGATTTGACAGTTTCCCCAACTTTGATCAATTGATGGATACGATTGTTTCCAAGGTCATCAGACATGGCATCACTTGTATTGATGGTGATATTATAGTCGATAACAGCATTTTTGATGCTTTTCCTATTGGATCTACCTGGCAATGGAATGATTTAGGAAATTACTACGCTGGAGGAACCTGGGGTTTCAACATCAACGAAAATGAATACAGCATTTTCTATAACACCAAGAAAAAGATAGGTCAACGGGCGTCCTATACCTATCAGAATCCCGTCATACCTGGCTTGGAATTGGAGCATGAAGTGGTTGTAGATTCTGCCAATACTGGCGACAATTCCTATATATTTGGAGGACCTTTGGTTTATCAAAAAAGGGTCATGGGCAAGTTACCTTACGATGAAAAACCCTTCAAAATCAAAGGATCTATTCCAGATCCCCCAAAGTTTGCTGCTTATTCTATATACAATTATTTGCAGAAAAAAGACATTGCTTCAGCGGGTTTTGAAGTCATCAATAAGCCTTCTCCCATTGTTTTACAATACTTTGACACCTTGGTTTCCCCCAAACTTGGTCTCTTGTGTGAGCAAACAAACCATCGCAGCATCAATCAATATTGTGATGCTTTTTTAAAGACTTTGGGCTTGAGGATGCGAGGTAAAGGAAGTAGTGAAGACGGCATTGCCTATGTGGAAGAATACCTTTTGGCCATGGATATCGACATCAATGGCCTCAATATGAAAGACGGTAGTGGACTTTCAGCACGGAGTTATGTTCCAGCAGAACTACTCAGTTCCTTTGTCGCAAAATACGCTGCCAAACACAGCATAGAAACCATCCAGCACTTGTTACCTGAAGCTGGTAAAGAAGGATCTGTAAAGGGTGTTTTGTTAGGTGCCAAAATTGCTCCCAATTTTTGGATGAAAAGTGGTTCGATGGATCGGGTTCTTAGTTATACTGGCATTTGCAAAACGAAGTCGGGCAAATGGGTCAGCTTTTCCATCATTGTGAATAACTATAATGTCAAATTCAGGGATGTGAAGTATCGCGTTGAGCGTTTGTTTGATGCTATTTATACTTATGGGTAGTGGTCGGCTTCGAGCCACGAGCAGCGAGCCACGAGCCACGAGCAGCGAGCTATGAGATGTCCGTTATCAGTTATCAGTAGTCAGCTATCAGCTATTTAGAGAATTGCAATTTTAATTTATAAACGATTAAACGCATAAACAAATAAACAGTTAAACCTAGGCAATTTCGCAGTTTTGCAGTTCCGCTTTTTTTATACCAATTATTCGAATATAGCCCTCTAAATAAAAAAATAGGGCAGCGGAGCCTTCACTACCCTATTTATTCGCAACTTAATTAGTCACCTGCTTTTTTCTGATTCTTAGCCATAAAATAAGACCCAAAACAACCATTAAAATTTGAGACGCAGCCCAAAACATGGTACTGATATCACGAGCTTCTTTGCCTGCAAAATCAAGAAAATGGTGTTTGTGGAGCATGGAAAAGCTCAACCCTTCCCACACATCTGCATCACGGACCTGTGTGGATAAAATACCCGTAGCAGTTTCAATGTAATAACGTACATCGTCATCCGTACCAAATTGGATTTTATAAACTGGAAGTCGCTTATTTACAAATCCGTATTCTCCTTCAAACTTATGAATAGGTTTTACCTCTGTGATGAGCTTTTCTTCTAGTCCACTCACAGCAACAGCCAATGTTTTAGCATAGGTCACTTCTCCCAATGAATCAACGCTGAGGTCAGGTAAATTTGCATAAATACTGCTTTTTTTACTTTTAAAGCCAGACTTCTTATTGCCACCTTTTTTACCTCCCATTTCTTGTGGGGCAGCAGAAGGTGATTTTTTCTGCATATTTATAGTAAGGTATTTTTTTGTTCCCAAATCGGCTAAGCTCAAATTGACGATTTGTTTGTCTTTGAACTTATTGAATAAACTATCCATACTGAAGTTTACGGCTGCTGTCTCGAAATTTGAGGGAAGAATTTCGTAGTCTCTATTTTCTGGCGTGAATTTTTTGAAGGCGTGATATGCTCCACTAAAAGTAAACATGAGTGTAAATATAGACACCACAAGTGCCGTATATCTGTGCCAACGCCTAGACTTAGATATAGATGATTTACCAAAGGCTTTCTTGGTGGAAAAAAATATATATAAACCAAGAATGGTGGTAATGAAAGCTAAAATGCACAACACCATCATCACTATTATTCTAAAATTGCTTGCGGCATCAAGCCATGAATAGGTATGCAGAAAAGCGAAAATTTTATCAAAAGTAGCACGTCTTCTATCCACTGCATAAGCAAATTTCCCAGTTGTTGTTTGGACATAAATATTTAGTCCGTCCTTTCTTTCAAATTTTATTTCATATACAGGAAGTAATCTATTGACATACCGATAATCTTTATCAAAACCTTCTACAAACCTGATAGAAGAAATGTGGCCACCTTCTTTACATTGCATTGCACCATTAGCAGCTAACATGCAACAGTCTTCAACCTCATCTTCCTCTGCTGCTATTTCAGTAATCTGATCTTGTGCGACATCTGCTGTTTCAGTCAATGAATCGCTTTTTCCAACACTAGGATTGTTACTACCATGTAAATAAAATTTCGCCAATTCTCTGGCATAAAGTTCATCTCCATTCGCTAATTCTTTGCCAGAAATCGCACTGAAATATCTTGGGTGTTGACTATCTCTAAAAATCATTTGGTAAAAAACCTGACCTCCGATCGTTGCCATTCTAAAGTTGCTAAAACTAGTAATACTATTTTGTTGCAAAACTTCTTGCAGGTCTAGTTTTACGAGACTGGTATCTAAAGGACTTTCTTCCAGAACTTGGGTAGCAATTGCTGGCTTAAGAGTGGTCATCAGGGGGTGCATGACACCACTTGCTGCCCATAAAATCACAGGAATTGAAATGATCAGGGACAGTATCCTATGTAATTTTGTAATAGTTAATTTTTTCATTTTGAATGGTGCTTTTTGAAGGTGCACCCATACAGCTGATGAGTGCACCATCATTTGATGTTATTTACCTACAAAATTGTATTGAATTCCTACGACGAATGTCCTTGGAGCTGCAGCAGTAAAGCTAGAGCGGTCTGTTGCATTGTTTCCTCTAGAAATATTAAATGCATACAATTGGTCCGTTGCATTCATAATATTGGTAAACACCTCAATGAATTTATAAGTATAACCAAAACGCACATTGAAAACATCATAACCTTCACCCTTAATGGTATTGATTTGATTTTGGTAAAAGCCAGAAATGTGTTGCCATTCTACAGAACTCCTGAAGCCTTTGAGCCATCCGGGTCTAAAAGTCACTTCGGTATTCCAGGTAGTATTTGGTGCAGAAGGCATTTCTTTACCATTTACATCTTTGATGGCATCAGAACTTTTAAGACTTAGTATGAATTCATCAAAATTGTGTTTGGCATAAGTACCACCAAACCTGAAATTAAAGGTTTCTGATGGTTTATAAGATAAACCAAATTCTATACCTTTATGTGAAGTCTTTCCAGCAGACTGATAGTCAAATGAGTTGTCTGCTTGTCTGATGTTGAGCAACTCATTACGACCTTTCATCAAGTAGGCAGCTAAGTCTATATATACTTTGTTTTTAAAGATAGAGAACCAAGTTCCAACTTCAAAATTGTCAAATTGAGCAGGTTCCAGATTATAATAAAACAAATCACCAGCATCTGTAGGTGCAGGCCTTTTCCTGAAGATGGAGGTCAAAGATGGGGGTGAAAATCCTTTTGAAAAATTTGCATAAAGGCCTATTCCTGTTTGGATTTCATAAGTAAACCCAACTTTAGGTGATATTTGCCTATAGGATCTATTTCCAGAACCATTATCCAAATTATTGATGTAGTCAAAAGACATATTATCTAATCTAAGCCCTGTAGATATTCTTAACTTCTCGATTGGATTGAGATCATATTGCAAATAG
>JAKQLF010000203.1 GCA_029567325.1 Bacteroidota bacterium
GCACTTCAAAGAAACAATACTTTGACAAGACAAAGATTGATGTCAAATCTTTTTGGTGATTTTACACTTGGAAAAGGATTGGTTTTTAGGTCAGAGTTAAACTTTGACAACAACCACAGTATAGGAAAAGCGTTCCAGCCTACCTACAAATGGGGAGTTATTGAAAATAAGGAGAATCGTTTGAGACAAAACGAAGACAACTCTTTCTTTTGGGTCATTAAGAATTATTTGACTTATGAAAGAAAACTCAATGAGAAACACAGTGTTACTGCCATGTTGGGTCAGGAAGCTCAAAAATCCAATTATTTTGGAAATAGCATCACGGTAGCCAACTTGCCCTCAAATGATATTCAGGAGTTGGTACAAGGTGGTACAGTGATCGGTAATCCAGGATCATATAAAGGTGCTCAATCATTAGCTTCTTATTATGGTAGAGTCAACTATAACTTCAATGAATTGGTTTTAGCAACCTTTACTTACAGAGGTGATGCATCTTCCAAATTTGGACCAGGTAACAAATGGGGTTATTTCCCTTCTGGATCAGTTGCGGTAAGATTGAGCCAAATGGAATTTTTGAAAAACTCTGACCTTGTTACCAATATGAAATTGAGATTGGGTTATGGTTTATCAGGCAGTGACCAAATTGGAAATAACTTATTTGAGCCATTGATGAGGGCATTCCAAACTCCATTTGGAAATGCGTATGTACCAGGAAATATTGCAAACCCAGATCTTGGTTGGGAGACAACAGCTCAAGCAAACTTAGGATTGGATCTTACCGTATTCAAAGACCGTTTGGATGTATCTATCGATGTTTATAATAAAGACACTCGTGACCTATTATTGCAAAGTAATCCTCCAGGGTATTTGTCTGGTATTGCTCCACCATTTATCAACATTGGAAAAGTAAACAATAAGGGTATTGATTTTTCTTTAAACTCTAGAAATATCAACCGCAATAAGTTTTCTTGGAACTCTGACCTTACGCTTTCAGTCAACAGGAATAAGATCGTTGAGTTGGAAAGTGACGGAAAAGTTTATTACAGAAACTTGTATTGGTATTCTGAATTCCAAACGGTAACTGCAACAACGGTAGGCATGCCGATTGGTATGTTTTTTGGCTACCAAATGGAAGGAATATTCAAAGATCAACAAGACATCTTAAACCATGCTGTGCAAATTTCAGATGGTGTAATTACAGAAACTAAACCAAATGGCACCAACTTGGTGAGCAAAAACCAAGGAGTGTGGATCGGTGATGTGAAATTCAAAGATTTGAATGGTGATGGCGTGATCGATACAGACGATCAGACTTTCATTGGTAATCCAAACCCTGACTTTACATTTGGTTTAAACAATTCATTCAATTATGGTCCACTTGAGTTTGGAGTATATTTGACTGGATCATATGGCGCAGACATCCTCAATCACACAAGATCTGTATTGGAAGGACAGACCGGTATTTTTATCAACCAAGCAAGTACAGTTTTCAACAGAGCTCAATTCAAATATCTTGATCCAGCAGGGTCTACAACTGATCCAGCCAATGTTGTTTTAGCGAATCCAGGAACCAATATTCCTAGACCAACTACCAATGACAATAACAGAAACAATAGAATGTCTGATCGCTTTATTGAAAATGGTTCATACCTCAGATTGCAAACATTGAGATTGGGCTACACTTTACCTACATCTATCAGTAAGAGGGTGAAAATGGAGCGATTGAAAATATATGCCAACGTGAGCAATTTGGCTGTATGGAGCAACTACTCTGGATATGACCCAGAAATTGGAGCTTTCAACCAAAGTTCATTGGTACAGAATGTTGATATGGGAAGATATCCTACACCTAGGATGTTTACATTAGGATTAGACGTTGATTTTTAATATTATAAATATATTTAAAATGAAAAAGTATATCAAATTTATATTCATATTACCAGTGCTGATCATGGCATCATGTAGCGAGGAATTTGTAACCATTCCAGTGCAAGATGCTTCCACAAGTGGTAACTATTTTAAATCGGAAGTGGATGTAAGAGCAGCGACCGCGGCTTTGTACGGTAGTCCATGGTTTCAATTCAATGATAAATTCAACTGGGCGGCTGGAGAAGAATTAGCTGGAAACTTGTACCATACTTGGGATCAAGAAGGTCAATTCTTTTATTACAGTTACAATGCAGGTAATACACACATCAGAAGTGGATGGCAATCACTTTATAGAGTGGTGGCAATTGCTAGCTCCATCATCAATGACATGCCTGTGTTTGCAACTGCTATTCCACAAGACGTTCAGGATAGAGCAATCGCAGAAGCAAAGTTTGCAAGAGCAGTTGCATATTTTATCCTTACTGAATTTTGGGGAGAAGTTCCTATTGTTGAAAATGTTACCGCAAAAGTGGTCAGCAATCAAGTGAGCAATCCAAAAAATACGAAAGAAAGTATTTATGAATTCATAAAAAGGGATTTGGAATTTGCAGCAAGCAAATTGCCATTGACAGATACTCCAGGTAGGGCAACACAATGGTCAGCTAAAGGATATTTGGCCAAGACTTATTTGACCATGGCTCAGTTTTATTCGAAAAAGGATGGTGCAAAAGCAACCGAGTTTTTTAATAAATCCAAAACCATTGCAGCTGATGTAATTGACAACAGTGGTCTCAAATTGATGGCGAATTATGCAGATTTGTTCTTGATGGAAAACAATAACAATCCAGAGTCATTGTTTGCACTTCAATTCATGCAAGGTTCATATTCAATAGGAAATAGTCTTCAAGCAAACTTTGCAAGAAGCAGTCTCATCACAGGAAACACAGAAGCTTGGGGTGGAGAAAAATGTATGACTTACGATTTCTTGCAAGATGTAAATCCAAATGATAAAAGAAAGTCTGCTATCTATATGGATCTGGGAGATGTATATCCAGACATCAATAAGGCAAATGGTGGTTACAAATATTTCATTATCAACAGAGATCCAAGTGATCCTAACAGGGTATTGGAAGGCGCCTCTCCTACACTTACAAATCTTAAGAAATATGTGGTGGGTAGTGCACAAGATCATCCGGGCAAAGTAAGTACTGGTCAAGCTACAGCAATCAATCAATACATGTTGAGATTGGCGGATGTATATCTGGTATATGTAGAAGCTGCCATTGGATTGGGAGACAACACCAGTGATGCCAAAGCAATGGGTTATTTCAACGCAATCAGAAACAGAGCAGGTTTACCAACTAAAACCAGTGTGACTTTCAGAGAATTATTGAAAGAAAGGAGAGTAGAATTTGGAATGGAATCTATGTATTGGTATGATATCAAAAGATTCTTCTATAGAGACCAAGCTGCAGCAGTAGAAATGTTGTCTAATCAAAAAAGAGAATATGTTTTTGACAGAGACCAAAGTCCTACTGCAGCGGATGAAAATTCAAAGGCAGGATATGTATTGAGAATTGCTGGTAATAATGGCGTCGTTCCATTCAACCCAGTAAATATCAATGTTCCTATACCAGCATCTGAGGTAGTTCTTGACCCTATGTTGGCTCCAGATGTGCCAGCAGTAGAGTATAAATTTTAATAAGCATTAAAAAAAATTATGTTTAAAATGAAGATGAGTAAGATAAATAAAATATTTTCTATCCTTCTTTTTGCCTTTATGTCTGTTTTGATTCTTAATTCTTGTGAAGAAGAGACTCCAGATGTTTTGGCAGAAAAGGATGGACCTGCAACTATTACCTACATCAGATCTACCAATCCAGAAATCAGCGATTCTCTGTATACGGGAGCTTTTATGGGTAGTTTGATAGCCATTGTAGGTGACAATTTGGGCGATACCAAAGAGATTTGGTTTAATGACCAAAAGGCTTTGTTGCAACCAAATTATATAACTGATAAATCAATAATTGTAAGCGTTCCAAGTACGGTTCCGACCGAGATTACGGACAAAATGAGGATTGTTTTCAGTGATAAATCAGAACTACTGTATGACTTTAAGGTCTTGGTTCCTGCACCATTAGTAAAGACAGCCAAATGCGAATATGTGCCTGAGGGGCAATTGTTGGAATTAACTGGAGATTTTTTCTTCAATCCGGTAGTTACTTTCCAAGGTGGTGCACAAGGTAAAATCATCAGTGTAGAAAAAACGAAGATGACTGTAGAAGTTCCAGCTGGAGCTCTTGCTGGTCCCGTTGTAGTGAAGACCTTATTTGGGAGCGCTGCATCCAAGTGGTGGTTTAGAGATAATAGGGGGATGATCCTTGATCTTGACAATTTGAGAGGCGGAGGTTGGAGAACTCATGACGATCGTTTACAAAGTGCAGGAGGAATTTCTGGCAATTATGCGGTACTTGAGGCAAAATTGGAAGCTGATAATGATTGGAAAGACAACTGGTTGGAAATTGACGTTTGGGGTCAAGCTGGTGGAAGACCGGCAGGTCCATTATTCAGAGGAGACATCAATAATCTTCAATTAAAGTTTGAAGCCAATGTTGTCAATAATTGGCAAGCTGGTTTCATGCAGTTTATTTTCAGCCCTTATACCAATAATGGAAATGCAGTAAATACTGACCCTACCATCGCGAGAGGTATGTGGCACCCATGGTATGAAAGTGCAACTACAAACAAACCATTTAAAACAGATGGTTGGGTAACCGTTGGTATTCCTTTGTCAGAATTTATTTATAATGACAATAAACAAATCAATACACTCAAATTGAACTGCCCGGACAACTGTGGAAGTCTTACCATTTTCGTAAGAGGACCTTTGGGAGCGGTTTCCGATGTGAAGATCTTGATTGACAATGTAAGGGTAGTTCCTTTATAGGATAAAGAATTACCATTTTTATTTACAATAATAAACAGATAAAATGCAAGCGTTATTTAAAAATAAATATCTACTGCTCCTTCTTTTTGGACTCACTATATCCATCGTCATGGTGTCGTGTGACAAAGATGAGCCAGGAGACAAAGTGGATCCAAATAAAATTGAATTGCTAAGTTTTGGTCCTTCTCCCGCATTGCGAGGTGCCGATTTACAATTTATTGGTAGAAACATGGATAAGGTTACAGAAATTGTATTGCCTTCCAATGTGAAAGTGACCAATTTCAAATCGAAGGCAGCAGATAAAGTTGTCATTGTGGTACCAGAAGAAACCGTTGATGGTTTGGTGACATTAAAAACTCCGCAAGGAGATATCGTTACCAAGTCACTTTTGACCATTTCTGAACCCATCACGATTGTAGGATTTTCGCCGGCTAATGCAAGACCTGGTGCGACAGTGACCATTACCGGAACTTATCTCAATTTGATAGAGCAAGTTATTTTTGCAACGAACAAAGTAGTTGCAAAAGCAAATTTTGTGAGTCAAACCAGAGACAAAATTGAAGTAATAGTCCCAGCAGATGCAAAAAGTGGTAAAATCGCTATTTCAAATGGTAAACCAAGCCCAATCATTGTAGAAACAGAGACAGAATTTGGTGTAACATTACCAGCATTTACAACACTAAATCCAAGCCCTGTTAAAGCAGGTGGTGTATTGACCATTGGTGGTACTGACCTAGATTTAATAACAGAAATTGCTTTTGAAGGAGGATCAGTTATAAAAGAATTTGACTCGAAAACAGCAACTGAGATCAAACTGAAAGTTCCATCCAATGCGAGAGATGGGGTTATCAAGGCAAGTGTACCGTCTCTGGAGCAAATTACAAGTGCAGCTTCTGTCGTAATGGTGGTACCTACTTTTGAAAAAATCGAACCCAATCCAGGTAAATCTGGACAAAATATTACTTTGACGGGTAAGGATTTGGATCTAGTTACTTCTGTAACCTTTGCAAATGGTGAAGCGGGTACGATTGTATCAAAAAGCGAAACTGAATTGGTGGTTACTGTAGCACCTAAAGCAACGGAAGGCAGCATTACTTTGGGAACAGCCTCTACTAAAACGGTAGTTTCACCTGCGGATTTGAAATTGGTTGTACCAGTTATCGGTTCTTTCTCAGCAACTGCTATAAAATCTAGTGCTGATCTTGCAATTGCAGGAACCAACATGGATTTGGTAGTAGAAGTATTATTTGCTGGTGGTGTGAAAGGTACTAATTTGAAAGCCACTGGTGGTGAAGTGATTGTCACTGTTCCTCCTGGGTCAAAAGATGGTCCAGTTACTTTGGTTACAACCAATGGAACCAATATTGTTTCTACAGAAAGTATCACAATTTTGGCTTCTAATGTACCTTCCATCACAGGATATCCTACAAATGCTAAGCCAGGTCAAATGATTGTTTTGACGGGTGAAAAATTAAATATAACCACCAATGTTATTTTCCCAGGTAATGTACCTGCTACTAAGTTTGGAGTAAAAACTGCAAATATGATTGAGGTGGTTGTTCCAGATGATGTCAAAAAAGGAAAAGGTGTCATCACATTTGTAACTTTTGAAGGGGAGACCACTTCTTCACCAGAAATCAATTTCTCAGGAGTAGATGCAGTTGTAGACGCGAGTTTGGTTTTCTTTAATTTTGACAATAGAGGTGCATGGTGGGGTAAAATGCAAGGAAACACCAGAAATGATGCCTTGAGTGTAGATGGAACTGCTTATGGATTCGTCAATGAGAATTTATCTGGATGGAATGATATGTTCTGGAGAAATGGTAAAAACGATTTCCCAGCTGATCTCATTGGCGTTAATTTGGAAGATTACGTTCTCAAAATTGACATCAATGTATTGGAACCCATCACTGGTGGTAGTTTGAACTTACATTTCAGGCCTGGCGATGATGGCGCAAAATACTGGTTAACATGGGGACCTGGGGCCACTGATCCACAATTAAAGGAGCCTATTGAAAAGACAGATGGTTGGGTAACCAAGACATTTGAGCTCACCAATTTCAGAGATAACTACGGTTGGGGAAGTGAGTTGATGACAGATTTGTCAGTGATCGGCGGACAATTTGGAATGGCCTTTGACAGCGGAAGTTCGAAAGTCAACATTTTGATGGATAACGTCAGGTTTGAGAAAATAAAATAAGTTCTTTGTTTTTAATATTCGCTATTAATTAGAATAGTAAAAAGCGCTGCATCGGTAGGGATGTGGCGCTTTTTTTTATCCGTCTATGGGCAAAATATTTTGTGGGTTTATGGGTTTATTTGTTTATGCGTTTATGATTGGTTTGTAAAGGTGGATATTGGTTGACACAAATAATGGCGTTATAGATTGCCACGAATTCACGAAAAATTTCAGTATTCGGTATGCAAAAAAAATGACTTAAAACTTATCTCAGAAATGGATTGCCGCGAATTCACGAATTTTTTAGACTAAATGTGGTCTCATGAAATAGCTTGACATAAAATGTGTTGATAACTTTCTTTAAATTTATGAATTATGAATAAAGAAGAAAGAAAAAGAAGGAGATTTAGTGAGCCATTGAAACGAGAATTGGTAGGATTGATTGAGGCAGG
>JAKQLF010000100.1 GCA_029567325.1 Bacteroidota bacterium
TATAAATCATCATCTGATATACTTTCCGTATGAATCGTTTCGCTCAGTTTAAATTCATTGATGAAATTAAATAGGTGAAATGGCTCCTTGTATATACTGCCATTGGAATTCAATCCAACAACCAAAAAATCAGCCACAACAGGTTGTCCTAAGTTATTGGATACTTGGGCCTGGAAAACATACCAACAGGTATTTGAAGGAAGCCGACTTGTTTTCGCAACCAGCGCTACATCTTTATCTACACTGGCTTCCAACTTTGTCATGTAGTACCTTACAACAGGATGTAATTCATTCAATATTTGAAACTCCGCCCATTCACCTTTCTTTTTTCGAGCTTCTTCAATGGCCTTTTGCACTAAATCTTTATCGAGGGATAATTTAAAAAGTTGATTGACTTTAGGTTTGGATTCAGGTGGAAGGTCAAAAAGAATTTGATTCAAATCTTTTGTATTCAGGATTTCAAGATAACCATCTTGTACCGTTACTTCTTCTGGTTTAATTTGATTGGAGGAAGAAAGTTGTTCAAATAAATCAGAATAGAATTTAGCTTCATTAGGATAAATGGTGAGATTGATTTCGAAAGGATTTTCAGTAATGGTAACCTCGGTAGAATCATCCTGATTTGCAAATAAACTATTGAAATCGAAACCAGTCATTTTTGCGTCTAAATCTTCAAGAAAGGATTCATTCTGATTCATAATTGCTTGCTCCACTAATTGTTCTTCTTTGCTGGTATCGTATAGTTTCATGACAGAACCAGCGTCACCTAGCGTTTTGTACACCACTTCCTCTTTTTGAGTAAGTCGTTCAACAATGTGCAGGTCTGTTTTTAAACCTGCAATATCTGATTCAGCAATGATGTAATGAATGAAAGGCGTTTTCTTTTGCCCATAGCGATCAATGCGACCATTGCGCTGCTCTAGCACAATTAAAGACCAGGGAATATCATAATTGAACATACGGTTGCAATAAAAATGAAGATTAACCCCCTGCGATCCTGCATCAGAACAAAGTAATAACCGGACAGTACTGTCTTGTTTTCCAAAATCTTCAATAATGGTTTGTTGATCTGTATCTGATAGGCCTCCATGAAAGAAGGCAATAGCTTCCTCTGTAATATTAAAATCACTTTGAAGCATTTCTTTGAGATATTCCAGTGTATTTATTCTTTCGGCGAAAATGACGTACCGATCATTTTTCTTGATCCCAGTCCAGCCCAATTCCAGTAAGGTTTCTTTGAGTTTTTTATATTTGGTATCAGAGTGAGTGTTTATAATAGTTTCTAATTTTACTTTCAGATCATTCAACACTTCCAAATTTTCAGAAGCAAATTCATTCTTTGCTTTTGATGAATCCACTTTTTCAATCCGCCGAAGAATGCTTTCAAGGGCTGCTTTTGGAGAAGACATAAATGCTTTGAATATTCCTACGGAAAAAAGAAAATCTTCTTTCGGCTTACCATCATTCAATGCGTTTATTGCATTTATTTTTAGTTCTTGCTGGTACTGAAGAAAATCAGTTTCAGCATAGCTAAGCGTAGTTGAACTACGAAGTATTTTGCGTTCCTGAAAATTTGCTCTTACTGTTTCATCGGTAATATCATTTTTAAAACGTCTTACATAATAAGGCTCCACATGTGATTTATCATATTCACCACTTTTGGGAATGGCAGTAGGCTCAATCATATTGATAAGGTTCGCAAAGTTTTCTTTTCTGCCATTGTGTGGAGTAGCAGATGTAAGTATCAAAGATTCACATTTTGTTGTAATCAATTGAGCTAAATCTCCACGTTGGCTTTTATCATTAGCAACTGTATGGCACTCATCAATCACTATTGCATCCCATCTTGATTTTTCAATGTAATGCCTGAACTTGGCATTGTTCTTTAAAGTATCAATGGAAATGATTGTTTTATCGTAGTATTCAAAAGGATTTTTATTTGAAGGAAGCTGAGATTTAATTCTGGCAATTCCTTCAGAATCAAGCCTTACCAAAGGAATTGCAAATCGATGCCAAAGTTCTTGCTGAAATTGTGCAAGAATAGATTTTGGAGCCAGCACCATAATGCGTTTCCCTTTCCCTCTCTTTATCAGTTCGGAAAGAAAGATTCCGACTTCAATTGTCTTACCTAAACCAACACCATCAGCAATCAATAACCTGGGTCGTGGCAGCTGTAATGCTTTAAGTGTTGGTGTCAATTGATATTCGGCGGGATTGATAGCTGCTTTATTTGCTATGGTTATCTTCTCAGAAAATACGGCTGCATTTCTGATTTGAGTTTCAAGAAATAGTTTCGTTTTTCGATACCCACTGTCATTATCGGCTATTAATCTAGTTTGATTGGGATCAATTGGTTTAATATCAGAATCAATTTTTGAGTCAAACGAAAAGCGTTTTCCTTTCACTAATTCACTAATTCCTTCTGCTTCAATTAACCAAGTACCGTCATAATTTGCATTAGAGTTTGTGATGATAAAATCTTCACCCCGCGTAGATATGCGCTGTCCTATAGTTAGATTCATTTATTTCTGAATTCTTTTGTGATGTACTCTATGTGAAATATTTGTTTAACTTTCTTTTTTAAAAGGTTCCAGCTAATTGTTGGTTATCCATAAGGCCAGCAACCCATTTTGTTCCACTTCTAAAATTTGTTTTTATTTTCTTGGCCTGTCAAATATAAGTAAAGAAGGTAATAGCGTAGAAAAATAGAAAGTTTTTAAATGTGCTTAATTTCATTGTAAAATATAACTATGCCTTAGACAGGATAAAAGAGAGCTCCTATCAACCTGAATGACAGGTTCGAACTAACTGAGCCTAAACTTAATAGTAGGTATATTTTGACAGGTTGCACCAAAAATTGACAATTCATTAAGAGGGATCTCAATAGAAGCTTGTATCAAAATAATGTAAAGCAATACATTGACAATACTACCTAAAAAGTAAAGTAATGACTTGACAAATCCACTTGCTTTTCCCCTTTACTTCCCAATACAAAACCTAGTAAATATACTATCCAACAAATCCTCATTCGATATCTCCCCAGTAATTTCACCCAAGTGATACAAAGCCCTTTTGATGTCCATGGCAATGAAATCAGCGGTGACGCCACTCATCAATCCATCCACAACGGCGTCCAGACTTTCGCGGGCTTGACTCAAGGCCTCGTAATGCCTCGTGTTGGAAACGATGGTTTGGTCGAGCATTTCGGGATCGGCTACTACCATGTCGTAAAGTTTGGATTTGATGTATTCGATGTTCATCTGATTGAGAGCCGAACAGGTGATGATGTTTTGTGCATCGACCAATCCTTCTTTGTAATAAGAGGCGGGTTTGATATATGGATTGAGGTCAATTTTATTGGCAACGCAAAGCAGATTGATGCCATCTGTCCTGGTCTGTGTTACGGTATAGTCCAATTCTTGCCAAAGTTGTTCTGGATCAGTGATCGTGACGTCAAAAACGTAAACGACGATGGTGGATTTTTGGATTTTTTCAAAAGTTTTTTCTACTCCAATGCTTTCGATTTGATCATGGGCTTCCCGAATACCCGCCGTGTCAATGAGCCTAAATTCTATGCCATTGATGTTGAGGGTTTCTTCGATGGTATCCCTAGTTGTTCCTGCGATTTCTGAGACAATGGCGCGATCCTCGTTGAGCAAGGCATTGAGTAGGGTAGATTTTCCAGCATTTGGTCTGCCCGCTATCACGGTCGTCACTCCATTTTTAATGACATTTCCAAGATGAAAAGAATCCCTCAACTTGTTGATAACTTTATTTATTTGCTCTACTAATTCCTTGAGTTTTTCTCGGTCAGCAAAGGCAACGTCTTCTTCGCTGAAATCGAGTTCTAGTTCGATCATGGCCGCAAAGTCGATCAATTCCTGGCGTAAGCTGCTGATCTCATTGGAGAAACCCTTGCGCATTTGCTTCATAGCCAAGTGGTGGCGTTCTTCAGATTTTGAGGCGATCAAGTCGGCAACTGCCTCTGCTTGGGACAGGTCCATTTTGCCATTAAGAAAAGCCCGCATGGTGAATTCACCGCGATTGGCCATCCTTGCACCACCTTGTAAACATAAACTCAAAACCTTCTGTAATATATAAGGTGATCCATGACAAGAAATCTCAATGATGTCTTCGCCAGTATAAGATCGTGGACCTTTGAAAACTCCTACCACTACTTCATCAATGACCTGTTCGTTTGCACCAGCAACAATTTTCCCGAAGTGGAGGGTATTGGCTTCTGCTTCCAGCAAGTTCCTACCTCGAAATAAATCGTTGGTAATGCCAATGGCATCTTTGCCAGAAAGTCTGATCACCCCGATGGCTCCTTCGCCGGGTGGGGTGGAGAGGGCAACAATGGTGTCGTCCAGGATGATGTTCATACGCGTGCAAGTTATCTTGAAATGAAAGGTGGCAAAGTTAAGGCAAAATATAGGGATTGGGTTTATTAAAGTTTTGAATTGCTAATTGGGCAGTGTTATTAAAAAGCAGTGGCGTTTATATGAGTCGTTCCTATGGAACTCTGGTACTATTTTTATTTGTGGCCATGGATTGAAATCCATGGTTACTATATTGGTCGAACCGCTGGTTCTTTTTTCATTTTTGATAGAATATGGGCCTGATTTTTTGGTATTGATAAAGAAAGCGGTGGAGTTTATATGGGTCGTTCCTATGGAACTCTGGCCGTATTTTTATTTGTGGCCATGGATTGAAATCCCTGGTTACTATATTGGTCGAACCGCTGGTTCTTTTATTTCTTTTGGAGGTAAAGAGGCAGAAATTAATTCAAAAAAAGAGGCATAGCCTCGACCCATTTAGTAACTCAGGATTTAAATCCTGGGTAGATAAACCCGCATAGTTTTAGAGTTCCATAGGAACGGCCCATTTTTTACACGAAGAGCTGACCACAAACAACATGTGTCGTTCCGATGGAACTCTTCTACAGGTTTTGTTTTTAGCCCATGGATTGAAATCCCTGGTTACTATATTGGTCGAACCGCTGGTTCTTTTTTCATTTTTGTTAGAATATGGGCCTGATTTTTTGGAATTGATAAAGAAAGCGATGGCGTTTATATGGGTCGTTCCTATGGAACTCTAGCGGTATTTTATTTTGTGGGCATGGATTGAAATCCAGGGTTACGATATTGGTCGAACCGCTGGTTCTTTTTTTAAACCTTACAGGAAAAGAAAAACATAAACTTGTTGCGAACTGAAGTTCGCAGTCCACTGGGAGTTGTTTTGCTTTTACCTTACCAATTTCATAAACGAATTCATCAACCAAGATGATTCCGACGCGGTGATGTTTTGTAAAACTTGATCGGCACGATGTGAAAACATAGAAATTTCTGACATCATGGAAGCAAATTCCTTGGACTCTTTGCTATCCGTCTCCAGATTTTTGAAACGATCTGCCAATTCAATCAAGGGCGTCAACTCTCTTTCTTTTCGCTGCTGTATGATGCGTACCAAAACCTTCCAAATATCTTTTTCAGCAATAAAATAGTCTTTACGGCAAGTATCTAGATCAACTTTATAGACCAAATTCCAATCTTGCAATGCTCTGATATTGATGTGGGTATTACCTCTCGAGATGTCTAATTCTCGCATGATGTCATCTGTACATTTGGGTGTGGATGATATCAGCAAGAGCCCATGGATTTGCCCCATCGTTTTGCAAACGCCCCAATTGGTTGACAATTCACCCCAAGAAGTTAAAAACTCCTTTCTGGCAATTGCCAAGGTTTCATGATCGGAAACAACTGTTTGTACATTATCCATAACCTCCTTTAAACTAAAAACCTAAAACTAAATTCAATTTTTTGACCAAAATTTTAATCTGATTTACGCTAAGAAACTGCGTTAATCTATTTTCATACGGTATTTAAATGCAATAATACTCTTTTTGTTCACAATTAAAATATCAACACCTATTTTATGACAAATCTTACGAAACAAATAAACACAGCTTTCTTATCCACTTTACATCCTGAAAGATAACAAAAAAGGAGCCCAGATTTAACTGAGACTCCTCTTTATTTGTTTCCTAAAACATAAGTCATGTTTTAAGAAGATAGAACGGGGGAATATTATTCTTGCTTTATCAGTTTTCCAGTATGTATCTGATCATCAACGTTTATCTGATAAATGTAAACGCCTGATTGAAGATCAGAAAAGTCCAGAGAGACTGTTTGCTCTCCTTGGTTGAGGTTGATCGGCATTGTTCTGGCTAATTTACCCAACTGATCAAATAATCTTAGAGTCGTATTTTGATTGTTGGCAACTGTTACCTGAAGGAAAAGTTGGCCAGCAAATGGGTTAGGATACATGCTCAATTGTTGTATGCCAATGTTTGTTTTCTGTGCGCCAAAATTTGGCTGCTTGATGTTGAATCCTGGGATGTCGCCTGCAGTATTACTTACATCTCCCAAGTTTATCAAAACAAGTTCTACATTTGAAATACTCTTAGTAACGGATTCAAAAACGAAAGATTTTCCAATAGCAGATCGACCTTCTGCATTCAAAACAAATCTTGAGCTACCTATACCTTCAGGATTTTTACCAGCAAAATAATCCAACATCAATTGTAAATCTTGTGCATCAATAACTCCACTTCCATCAATGTCCGCAGCCAGTTTTACCAACTCATTTTTTGGCAACACATTGCCAAAAGCAAAATCTGCTATCAACTTTAAGTCATAAGTATTGATGGTGCCATTTATTTGAGGTGTATTGACCTCCAAAATATAATCTTGGCCACCCAACATACACTTGTCAAAACTAAATTTCCCATTGGACAAAGACTTCTTTTTGAGGATGGAAGCAGTATTGACTGTTGTATCTGTCACCGTTTGGTAGGTAGTATCAGGCTCAAAGAAGTAAACCATCGCACCAGAAGCATTCACAAAACTATCCTTTACCATTGTGATCACAGGAATTGTTTTTGTCGATTCAACATATAGCGAATCCTTATTGTATAAACTCAGTTCAATATTTTCTAGTGAGCTGCCATTGACATCTTTTGCCTTTCCAAAGAAAGAATATTTAGTTGTACTATTTACTTCACCTGTACCTGGTTCGGTTGTTTTTCTGACGCAATTTTCAATTTTTGCCCCATTGTTCTGAACATCCACCCTTACCTGACAATAAGATTGGTTACCACCCTGATCTTTGACATACATTTTCACAAGGTTTACTCCGACGTCATCACAAGTAAATGTCTTATTCATTACCAAACTATCTGGAGAAAAGGAAAAAGTCAACTGACCATAACCGCAATTTGGTTCGCTCTTGAGATTGAGATCTTTGGCCCATATACTTACCATGCCCAAGTCGTTGATACCATCTTTATTGCTATCCATGCCCATCAAACCGA
>JAKQLF010000239.1 GCA_029567325.1 Bacteroidota bacterium
CTCGAGTTTGGCTAATTTCGAGTATAAAACAAACTAGAAAGCGAATGAATAGGATTATTTTTTGCACTTCGTTGTTTATTTTCCATCATAACGAAGTCGGAGAAATTGATTTTGATTGAATCTGTCCATTTGATAGCCTTAAATTGGTTTAATAGGTCTTGTGTAGTTGTTCGTTGAGTTTTCAATTTTGTATACCATTTTGGTCTTGGTAGGTCAATTATCTTTGCCTGTGATGATGCCAAGAGTAGCATTGAATAAACAGCGGTGACAAATTGTGGAACTTTACTGCATGGGATTTCTTTTCTCACCTGAGCTTGTCCACATCCAAGTAGTGTTTTTTGGTCTCTAAAATTTACCTCAATTCCCCATCTCCATAAATATGCTTGAAGCAGTTTTTCGACAGGTAGCTTTACTGAAGTGCAAATAAGATATGCTGGCTCTTTATACAATAATTTCGATTGCTTTGTGAGTCTGTAGCCAATTGGTCTTATAATAACTAATCTCATGTCTTGGCCTCCTGCTTTCCTCCATCTTACTGCATCTATGGTTTTGATTTGGAAAGTGTGAATTTTACCTGTCGCCCAGGCTTTTACATCTCGCCACTCATATTGATCAGATTGACGAATGCATTCTGGAGTAGGTAGTGCAGTCCCATAGACTCGGTTTCTACCTACTTTACCATTTTCAGTTAAGGTAGGAGTCTGGTGAAGTTTACAATCTTTACGTACTCTTCCTATTATTACAACTTTCTCGTCCAAGGCTTTCAACACAGATTCATTGGTGTAACTCCCATCGACACTTACTACAAGATTTTTTTCATTGTACTCCTCTTCATTTAAGCTTTTCCTTAGGGCCGATATCTGTTGAGCTCCAATTACGCTTAGCTTTGATTTTTTCTGTAATTCTTTGAAAAGGATCAGTTCTTCAGGTGAACTATCTTTTTTGGGCTTAGGTGTACAGGGACAATGTTGAAGACTTACCGGGATATTTGTTGTCTGTACAGTGTCCATCTTGGCAAATAAAGAAAGTGACACCTGAATAAAACGTTGGCCAAGGACAAGGTTTGTTTGGAACGGAGGTCCAAGTGGATCTCTCATCCATTTAACTCCACTTACTTTCTTACCCGATTTTCTAAAAAGTGTATCATCCATATGTGCGTATATCTCCTCCTCTTCTGGACAGATGGTATCTACAACATTCTTACGAATAACAGAAAAGAGCTTTTCGGTATTCATTCTATCACCCTGAAAAAGACGATATGCTGCCGACCAATCTTTAAACTGTTGACCTGTGGCAGTTATCATACCACTGACTGTACTCTTGCCTACACAACCGAGTAATCCCTCTGCAAGGTCAAAAGCTCTTTTCCAAACTCTTGATTGATTAAAAGCTCCCTTGCATTGTGAGAATAAAGAACCGAATGCCTCTCTTAAGTTTTCGGAGGTAGTTTTTTTTTAAGATCCTTCACGGCCAGATCACTTCTTTGCAGAACCAATCTTTGATGGTCATCAATAATCCATTCCACCACTTCCCCTTGTTGAAACTCAATAGCCTGAGCAACAGCGGCTGGAAAGTTAACATACCACTGTTCGCTATTAGCTCTTTTAATGAGCTGAATTTTAGTCGGATATCCCATATCTAGTTATTTAACTAGACATAAAAATCTAAAAAAAAGGCCATAATTCCTAATTATGACCAAGTTTTTTTTAAAGTGTCTAGTAAATAGCCAAACTCTAGACCCCCGCCAGCGGGGGAAAGAGTTGAAAGAATTAAAATTGTATTTGGAAAAGGCGTAAAATTTTACGCCTCTGCTGTAAATATTTCTATCTAAACTTTTCCCTTGGGATCAAAATTCATTCTGCATTCATAATCAAAAAACCTATATTTGTCATTCTGACCAATCGAGCAATTTAAAACGAATGATAGATTTTTGCCACCTCCATAACCATACCCAATTTTCTCTTCTTGACGGGGCAACGGACATTCCCAAAATGATGAAAAAGGCCGCAGCAGATGGACAAGCAGCTGTTGCTTTGACGGATCACGGCAATATGTTTGGAGCATTCAAATTTGTAAAAGAGGCAAAGAAGAATGGTGTAAAGCCCATCGTTGGTTGCGAATTCTACATGGTTGAACATCGTGAAAAACGGGCATTTGAAAAATCTAAGGGAGAATCTGATGTGCGTTACCACCAACTTTTACTGGCCAAAAATGAAGTAGGATATCGGAATTTGAGCAAGCTTTGTTCAATGGGGTATATGGAAGGTTTGTATGGCAAATACCCCCGAATTGATAAAGAAATATTGCTTTTGCATAGTGAAGGTCTTATAGCTACTTCCTGCTGTATCGGCGCCGAAATTCCTCAAGCCATCTTGAAAGGTGATGTCGAAAAGGCAGAATCTTTACTGAAATGGTGGCTTGATTTATTTGGCGAAGACTATTATATAGAATTGCAGCGCCACAAAGGCATGGAAAACATTGACGGTATGGGCGTAAGTCAGGAAGATGTCAATCAAGTGCTCTTGCAATTGGCCAAAAAATACAACGTCAAAGTCATTGCAACAAACGATTCTCACTACCTCAACGAAGAAGACGCTAAACCTCATGACGTTCTTTTGTGTGTGAATACTGGCTCAAGGATTCATGAACCTAGCAGGTTTAAATTTCCTAGCAATGATTTCTACCTCAAGACCAAAGAGCAGATGAATCACATCTTTACAGATGTGCCTTTTGCCTTGGAAAATACGATAGAACTAGCTTCAAAAATTGATACATTAAGTCTGGCAAGAGATATTTTGTTGCCAGAATTTCCACTTCCTCCAGGATTTACAAGCCAAAATGATTATTTAAGGCACATCACATTCATAGGAGCAAAAAAGAAATATGGGACCATCACGCCTCTGATCGAAGAACGACTCAACTTTGAATTGGATGTAATCATTACTTCTGGGTATCCAGGTTATTTCCTGATCGTGCAAGACTTTACCAGTACCGCAAGGCAGATGGGAGTTGCGGTCGGACCAGGTAGGGGAAGTGCGGCAGGATCGGCGGTTGCGTATTCTTTGGGAATCACCAACATTGACCCGATAGCCTATGACCTACTTTTTGAGCGTTTCCTCAATCCAGAAAGGGTGTCCATGCCCGATATCGATATTGACTTTGACGATGAAGGTCGAGAAAAAGTCATTGATTATGTGATTGATAAGTATGGCAAAAATAGGGTTGCCCAAATCATTACTTACGGTACAATGGCTGCGAGGATGTCACTTCGTGATGTGGGAAGAGTAATGGATATAAATCTCAATGAAGTCGACAGAGTCTCCAAATCTTTTCCAACACACTTGTCTGCTACCCTAGAAGCGGTTTTGGCTGAAGCAGGAGTGGACCCGGATCTCTTGGATAAAATGGAATCTGAGGATAAACAAAAGGCGGCTGCTTTCAGAGAATTGTCTAAGGAGGACAATGAAATAGGAGAAATGATCCGTACAGCCCTTCAATTGGAAGGATCGGTGCGTAATACGGGTATTCACGCTTGTGGAGTCATCATAACACCGGAAGACATCACCAACATCATACCCGTTTCCACGGCCAAAGATTCCGATCTTTTGGTTTCTCAGTTTGACAACAGTGTAGCAGAAGAGGCAGGTTTACTCAAAATGGACTTCCTTGGGCTAAAAACTTTGTCTATAATCAAGGACGCAGTTGCCAATGTAAAAAGGACCAAAGGCATTGAAATAGATATTGACAACATCGATCTGGAGGATGCCTTGACCTATGAGTTGTTTCAAAAAGGAGACACGATTGGTATATTCCAATATGAATCTCCGGGAATGCAAAAACACCTCAAAGACTTGAGGCCCAACCAATTCGAGGATCTCATTGCAATGAATGCCTTGTATAGACCGGGGCCGATCGCTTACATTCCAAACTTCATCAATCGTAAAAACGGCAAAGAAGAGATTCAATATGACCTTCCTGAAATGGAGGAATATTTGAAATCTACTTATGGAATTACGGTTTATCAAGAGCAGGTGATGTTGCTTTCCCAAAAATTGGCAAACTTCACTAAGGGCGAGGCCGATGTGCTTAGAAAAGCCATGGGAAAGAAAAATAGGAAACTGATCGATGAATTGTTTCCAAAATTTTTGGAAGGATGTCTAAAAAATAATCACCCAGAAACGGTAGTGAAGAAAATTTGGACAGACTGGGAAGCTTTTGCATCTTATGCGTTTAATAAAAGTCACTCCACTTGTTATGCTTATCTGGCATTTCAGACTGCATTTCTAAAAGCACATTATCCAGGTGAATTTTTAGCATCAGTTTTGAGTCATAATAAAAACGATATTTCGAAAATCAACTTTTTCCTCAGAGAAGGCAAAAGGATGGGCATCTTAATTCTTGGACCAGATGTCAATGAAAGTAGCCTCAATTTCAGCGTCAATAAAAAAGGGCACATAAGATTTGGTTTGTCTGCATTGAAGGGTGTTGGTGAAGGACCTGTCGAAGCTATTCTTACAGAACGGGATGCTAATGGGCCTTTTGAAAGTCTAGTGGACATGATGAAACGGCTCAATTTGAGGGCTGTAAACAAAAAAAGTATGGACAGCATGGTCATGGGTGGTGCACTCGACTGTTTTGCTGGCCTTCATCGGGCACAATATTTTGCGCCTTCAGGAAATTATGACACCTACATCGAACATATGTTGCGTTTTGGACAAACGGTGCAATCACAGAAAGAAAATGCACAAGCAACCTTGTTTGGAGATATGGATACTTTACATATTTCAGAGCCCATTCCACCCAAATGCGAAGAATGGCCATTGGTTGTCATGCTTGACAAAGAAAAGGAAGTAACTGGAATTTATTTGTCAGGACATCCATTGGATGACTATGCCCTAGAGTTGAAATATTTCATGACACACAATCTTACCCAAGCGGAAGGCACAACAGATACACCATTGAAATTGGCTGGAATTGTCAGTGAAGTTATGCACGGGGTAAATCAAAAAGGCAATGGCTACGCCCGGTTTACCATCCAAGATTATAATGGTGCGATGGAATTTTATATGACCAACGAAAATTATCAGAATTACAAATACATTGTCGAAAAAGGTAAGGTACTTTTCATTGATTGCATTTATCAAAAAGGCTACAACAGTGATCGCAAATACATGAAAATCAACAATATAGAGTTGCTTGAAACTGTTGGTGCAAAGCTCACAAAATCCATAACGGTGAAAATTCCGATCGAAAAAATTGACATGGAATTGATCACAGTGTTTGAAAAAATATATGAAGAAAATACAGGAACGCATACGTTGAAACTCAAAATTGTGGATCCTGATAATCAAGGCAATGAATTGGATTTTGTGGCTGCCTCCACTAAAGTAAATGCTGATTTTAAATTAGCTCAATTGCTGGATGATCTTGACTTAGCTTATAAATTGAATTAAAAATGGTACAAAAGTTTATCATTGTTGTGTTGGTTTTTGTGATGATTGTTTTTGCTGGCGTACAGCTCAATGATCCAGATCCGGTCATTTGGATTGCCACCTATTTGTCAGTGGCGGCTGTTGGCATTATGAAATTATTCAATTTTGGCAATGACTGGGTCAATCGCATTTTGATTGGTGCTTTTGTAGTGGCCATAGGGTTTTATGTGCCAGATGTTTTTAGATGGATACAAGATGGAATGCCATCAGTCGTCAATGAAATGAAGGCAGAAACCCCATATGTCGAATACGTCAGAGAAGGAGGTGGTTTGGTTTTCGCTTTATTTTGTTTGCTTTATATTGTCTATCGGTAAAGCGCCTAATTGGTTCAGCATCTGGATATTAAAAAGGGGTGTACCCAGCATTAGCAAGGCACACCCACTTAGAAATGATGTCAATACAATGACTGGGCTTCTACCTATCCATTTTTACAAACTTAGGTTGAAACGTACCAATGACGTCAACCAATTCGCTTTGCAATGACATTACTTTGTGAATGTCCTTGTAAACCATTGGCGCTTCGTCGACACTACCACCAATCAAATTCACGCCTTCTTTTAGCAGACTTTTGCTCATTTCTGATGAGGTGAACATCGATTTGGCTTGAGCTCTAGCATGCAGACGTCCCGCGCCGTGTGAAGCTGAATGCAGACTTAAAGCATTCCCTTTGCCCCTGACAATAAATCCTGGAGCAGACATAGAACCTGGAATAATTCCCAAATCTCCATCGTTTGCAGGGGTGGCTCCTTTGCGGTGGACAATGAGTTCTCTTCCATCATGCATTTCTTTCCAAGCAAAATTGTGATGATTTTCTATAGTCATCAACAATCTTTTACCAAGAGCTTTGGCTATCCGACGATGAATGTCATCGTGGCAAGCCTTTGCATAATCCCCGGCTAAATTCATGGCCTTCCAGTATTCCTGTCCGTCGTGAGTATCAAGATTGAGCCAAGCTAAGTGTTGCACTTGTTTGGGTAATGGGCACAATTTGCCAGCCTGTTTTGTAAAGTGTTTGGCAATATTGGCTCCAAGTCCTCTTGAACCACTGTGCGAAAGCAAGGCAAAATAATTTCCTGGACCAACATTACCTACATTGGTCTGAAAGTTTACTACACCAAACTCCACAAAATGGTTGCCGCCACCGGAAGTACCAAGCTGTTTGTAAGCCTTTTCATGGAGTGAACGGAGCAAAGCTATTTCTCTAAATTCACTTCTTGCCAACACTTCATGGTCTGTCTTGATCTTGTGCGTTTCTGACATTCCAAACTTGGTATTATCGTCCAAAATTTTCAATACTTGGCTTTCTCTGCCAATGAAATAATCAGACGGCAGATCAAAAACAGACAAAGACATGCGACAACCAATGTCAACGCCCACTCCATAAGGAATTACTGCGTTATCTGTTGCAAGTACACCACCAATCGGTAATCCATAACCACCGTGAGCATCGGGCATTAAAGCACCTCTGACGGCAATGGGCAATTTCAAAGCTTCATACAATTGCATCTTGGCGATCTCATCAATTTCGTTTTCACCAAAAATGTTGAATGGCGCCCTTGTTTGTCTCAACTCCTGTTGTCTTATTTTAACGGGTTCGATCAAATATTCAGATAATCTACCCCACTTATTGTGAGACTTATAAACCTCTGGTTTGAGCAAGACATTCTTTGCCTCAAGCAGCAAAGCATCTTTACTTTCTTTACGCCGATATCGATTGATGATTCCCAATGCGATATTGACACTGTTATTTTGCGGGAAACCTATTTTAATTAGATCTTTTCCCGATATTTTAGATTTCATTTTATGTATTTAAATTTAAAAATAATTGGGTTGTTTTAGGGCAATAGTTATCTATATCCGAAGTGTACATTACATCGATTTTATAATTTTATAATGAATTAAAAGGAAGTGATTTGGTTATTGAATTAATTATTCTATGAATTCTTAAATTCGAATAAACCAATACGAATAAGACTTATAATCATTTGATGATTAAAGCTTTAGAAAGTATTTTTAAAACAAAAAATTGTGAATAAAAACCCGAATTTGAATGCTTCGGGCGACTAATATCTTAGAATAACATTTAAGATAAAATGATGCCACGAAGTACAGTCACACCAGTAGATCTTGGTGCAGAACTGCATTTATTTGTGTTTGAATTTGGCATCTCTATAATAATTTAATTTTTGAAAAATTTATTTCAGATTGCAAATGTAAAATTAAAAATAGAAAATGAAAAATTATTTTTTATTAGCTATTTGTGCCTTGCTATTTGGGTTCTACTCCATCTGAATTCCTGAGTCAACTTTACTTGTTTTTTGACCTCTCATATTTATTCAAAATATACAGTTGGAAACAATTTTTCAATACTTGAAACAAGATTGGGGCCTATTCAACCTCAATTCGCCTTGTAAAAAATTGGGGATATGATTCCCCGAGCTTCGCACGGGGTTAATGAAATTGAACCCATTCCGGGTTTTGAATAATTGGCCATACAGTCCAATTCCCAATTTTAAGTTGTTGACATGACAAATACCTAAGAGTATCAACATATAAAAAATAATTTTCACCTCTCGATTTATGTCTTTTCAGTTCGAACCTTTGATTCTTGAACTTATTTTTTCACTACCAATACAGAATTCTCAATTCCACCCATATAATGTTGGATCAATTTATTGGTTGGGTCGATTATCCAATCACCGTCGACAATAAATTTATAATAGTGTTTGCCCGGTGGCAATTTCAAAACGTATTTCCAACCCGTAGTTGTTTTTGTCATTTTAAATGCAGACTCATTCCAACTATTGAATGAGCCTGAAAGAATTACTTTTTTTGCCTTTAAATATCCTGGCAAGGTGAAGGTGAGTTCCTTACCCACTGACAAAATGGAGTTGAGCGTACCGTATTGATTTTCTACTACATTTTTGGTTGTTGGATCGTGCATCCATTGGCCATCTGCAATAAATTTGTATTCATAAAGCCCAGGAGGAATTTCCATAACAATCTTCCAACCATCAGCTGTTTTATTCATTTTGATGGCGTGTTCATTCCAATTATTAAATGAACCGGCTAAGATCACTTCTTTGGCTTTGGTAAATCCTTTCAAATTAAATATGGTATTTCCGCGAGGATTTACAGAAACAGATTTTGGCGTAAGATCAATAGTCTCTCCTTTTTTGGAAGCGAGAGCTTCTGAATATGGCATTTTCCAATAAGCCGCATCGATCATAAATTTATCACCAACATCCATTTTTTCGTTGAAGTCACTGAGACTTCTGTGCAGTTCAAATTCATTTTTGCGGACTTGTTTAGTTAATTTCCAACCGTCTTTAGTCCATGGATAAGGAGCACCTTTGGCCAGACTTTCTTTGAGTTTATATTTTTCAAAATCAACAATTGGTAAACACTGGTCTGACGTTTTACCAATACAAGCATCATGAAATCTGAAAACTACTTCCCCATCGACGATGACATATTCTGCATAAGGCTGCGTTTGGCAGTTTGCTTTATTCAATGGAAAAACCACGATCATTAGAAATAATATGACAAAATGTTTGATCAAGGACGCTCTGTTTTAAAACTGTGAATGTATAATTTGTTTTTGCGATAGTTGATGCTCATGATCCAAGGAGCTAAAAATTCATACCCCAGAATGCCGTCAAGTTTTGTTTTATATATCGTGTCAAAATTTTCTAAATTCCCTAAAAGTGTAGACATACCAGCACATTTAAACTTTTCAAAAACCTGAACACGATACATTCTGCCGGCAATGGCATTCCTTTCTTTGCCGTCTGCACCACTTATTTTGATGGTTCTCAATATTTGAAACTCACTCATGATGTCCTTGTTTCTATTGATATCAAGTAGATTGATTTCGCCACCTGTATCAATGCCCATTCTTTTGGTTACACCCTTTACATCAACAGTAATCACTGGTATAAAATTCCCAAGTTGGAAAGTCAAACTATCCACCTTCAGCGTGGTATGAGGCAAAACATCCAAAATCTCCCCTGATTTATCAACTTGTGATAATGTGAGATACCCTTCCCGATAATTAAACATGGTTTCAAAACCTTCCAGAATGTCATAACCAATGAGGCCCAGAATACGTATTTTTTTACTTTCTTCTATCTTCTCCAGAGAAATGACGTCTGCGCGTAAGTCAGTAAAATTGATCTCCTCAATGTCCATAGTAACTTTACTTTGCCTCCCTAAAATGGAAATTGCACCACCAAGCCCGTAAGCAACTTCTGCGGTCACGTCAGCTCCAGTAAAATACTTGCTATTTAGTACTAAAGTTTTAGCACCAGTATCGATGACCAATGCACCTTTTTGGTCATTAACAGTTGCTTCCACCAAGATGAGTCCATCTTTTATTTGAATTGGAACTATGAAACTAGATGTGTTTAGTGAATTGCCTTTGAGTTGGATAGTAATACCTGATATCACTTCACTTTTTGCCATTGGTAACAAAAAGAGCCAAAAGAGAAAAGTGTATGTGAAGCGTATTTTCAAGTGCCACAATTAATGCAAATCAATATTACGAAATTTCATCATTTTGGCGAGAGGGATTTTTTACTAATGAAGTGAATTACTAGACTAAACAGTTATCAATAAGTGAAGATCGAAGATTTAACACATTCGATCTTTGTGAACTTTCCAAAGAGATGAAGATCGAAGATTTAACACATTCGATCTTTGATTCCAGGCTAAAGGAGTGAAGATCGAAGATTTAACACATTCGATCTTTGTGAACCACCCAAAGAGATGAAGATCGAAGATTTAACACATTCGATCTTTGTAAACCACCCAAAGAGATGAAGATCGAAGATTTAACACATTCGATCTTTGCGAACTTCCCAAAGAGATGAAGATCGAAGATTTAACACATTCGATCTTTGATTCCAGGCTAAAGACGTGAAGATCGAACATTTAACACATTCGATCTTTGCGAACTTCCCAATGACATGAAGATCGAACATTTAACACATTCGATCTTTGTGCTCCTCCCAAAGAGATGAAGATCGAAGATTTATCACATTCGATCTTTGTGAACTTCCCAATGATATGAAGATCGAAGATTTAACCCATTCGATCTTTGTAAACCACCCAAAGAGATGAAGATCGAAGATTTAACACATTCGATCTTTGTAAGCCACCCAATGAGATGAAGATCGAATATTTAACACATTCGATCTTTATGAACTTCCCAATGACATGAAGATCGAAGATTTAACACATTCGGTCTTTGTAAGCCACCCAATGAGATGAAGATCGAAGATTTAACACATTCGATCTTTGATTCCGGGCTAAAGGAGTGAAGATCGAAGATTTAACACATTCGATCTTTGTGAACTATCCAAAGGGGCGAAGATCAAACATTTAACACATTCGATCTTTGAAATTATAAAAGCGCCTTTAAAACTTTCTCATTCACCAATTTAGGATCTGCTTTTCCTCCTGCTTCTTTTACCACTTGGCCAACAAAAAAGCCAATGAGTCCTTTTTTCCCAGACTTGTATTCTTTTACTTTATCTGGAAAGTCTGCCATAATTTTATCAATGATGGCGTCTACGAAATCTTGGTTTTCGCTGGTCAAAAGATTGAGTGAAGCTGCTAACTTGGCTACCGATTCATTCTGATTGGTCAGTAATTCAGGTAGAAGGTTTTGATAGGCTGCGGATTTGGAGATTTTTCCAGCACTTATCAAATCTATTAATTCTGCAATTTGTGATTGAGTGAGCACTTTGGTGATGCTAATGCCTTTCTCTTTTGCTTCTGGTAATAATTTGAGCACTACCAAATCCGCCAATTCTTTTTTGTTATTTACGTTTTGGCTCAGAGAGATATAATCAACTCCGTAGCTCTTTTCTTCAGTCAATATCTCTGCATGATGGCTGGCTAATTGATGGTCATTGATCAAAGTCGTTTTGAGCGTATCTGGAAGATAGTCTATCGTTGCACCAATTTGGGCTATTTTTTCTGGACTCAAGAGAATAGGCGCCAAGTCAGGTTCTGGAAAATACCGGTAATCATTTTCCGTCTCTTTTTTCCGCATAGGTCGTGTTTCTCCTTTTTCAGGATCAAAAAGCATCGTGGTCTTGTGGATCACTTCTCCACGCTCCAACATTTTTATTTGCACCGCCGACTCATATTCTACAGCCGTTTTAGCAAATCTTTTGGAGTTGACGTTTTTCACTTCGCGGCGCTCGCCATATTGTTCTTGGCCCATTGGTCGCACAGAAATGTTGCAATCACATCTGATCGAACCTTCTTCCATATTTCCATCAGAAACATCGAGGTATTGGACCACTTTTTGCATGTAGGCCATGAAATCATGGACCTCCTGGCCTGATCTGAAATCTGGCTCGGTTACTAATTCTAGTAGTGGAGTTCCAGCTCTGTTATAATCAATCAAGGAATAGTTATCTGATTGATCATGACTTGACTTTCCAGCATCTTCCTCCATGTGAATGTGATGAATTCGAATGGTTTTTTCTCCATCTCCGGTAGGGAAAGTCACCTTACCTCCTACACAAACAGGTCGACCATCCTGGGTAATTTGATAACCTTTTGGAAGATCTGGATAGAAATAATTTTTGCGATCAAAGTAATTGTATTCATTGATTTGGCAACCTAGAGCTAGACCAAGTTTCACTGCTTTCTCTAAATGTGCAATATTTCCAACGGGTAATGTTCCAGGTAAAGCCAAAGTCACTGGGCTGATGTTTTCATTTGGAGAAAGATTGAATTCATTCTTCTCTGGACCAAATGCTTTTGCCTTTGTGTTCAACTGGATGTGTACTTCCAAACCAATTACCGTCTCGTATGCACTCATATAAAATTATGTGTCTGATGATGGCGCAAACTTACAGAATAGATTATATACCATCAAATGAAAAGCAGACTGATCGCACTGACAAACAAAACACACATGCAATAGATAAAGACATAGGCAATCAACAAAACCGATAATCTTAAGAAATATTTGAACCAACTATCTTTATAAAAAAGTCTGATACTCACCGGTACGTACAAAATAGCGATCGTAGATCCTATTCCTCCCAATGTATCGGATGAAATCCAAGATTCTGGTATGATGGAATTCATTAGAATTAAAATGGTCATCAGTAGAAATAGACCCGAGTGAACGTAAAGATTGAAAGTAAGATGCTCAATAAAATAATGTTTGTGTCGCCAATAAACCAATTTTGCAAACATTGCCATCAAAATGGTATTGATGATAAAAGCCCAGGACAAATTATTGATCAAAAATTTGGTGCTTCCGATAGGATTGAAAACGTATTTCATGTATTGCTTCAGAACAATTTTATCCAACCAACTAGTGATGTGTTTCTCCTTGATGATGCTATCAGCTGATTTATAATAAATATCCTGCAGTGATACTTTTTTCAATACATCAGATATTGAAGTAAATTCAAAAATACTATCCTGCGTATCTCCAAACATTTCAGTTCGCATTTTCCTAATCGCGGCAGTATCGTTCATGTATTTGACTACCAATGTATCAAACTGTGCTCTTTTTACAGCTGATTCTCCTCTGAGCGTTGAACTATTCTTTGCCAGTTGATCCAAGTTTGGCAAAAAGTACATAAATAAAGCAAATAATAAAAAAATCGAAAAAAGGAATGTTTGTGAGGGCAAAAAATATGATTTGCGGCGTCCAGCAATATATTCCTTAGTCAAAAAGTGTGGTCTGTAAATGTTTTTTATAGTACGAAAAAACCGAGAATTAAAATTGAAAATGTTTGAAAATAATTCAGTAAAAATGTGCTTGGCAGATAAATCACTGGACAATCTGTGTTGACCACAATTGGAGCAAAATTCCTCTTGACCAGCAAAGGGTTGTTGACAATTGAGGCAGTAGTTGTGTTTGGGATCTGGTTTTTTACTCGCCATATGCTATTCAAAATTTACTTTCGTAAATATACCATACGAATATAGATTTGGCCCTTTTCCTAATGCAAATTTAGTCGAAAGCATTATCATTCAATTTAAACTTGGTGCACATGAAGCATTTAAGTCAAAAGAATCCCACTACCTGACCTATTTGTAAGATTTCTCTATTGAATTAAGAGCGCTGCTTTTACTTCAAAAATGAGCCTCGTCAGATTTAAAATGTCTTTAGTTTTTTATTCAAAAGTGAATAACTGTATAGTTACTTAAAAATTATAAAACAGAAACCATTCACGAGTAATTTCCAATACTCGAAACCAAATATTACAAAATCATACAATATTTAATCACTACTATTTCAACAGTTTAAAAGACTTGCTTAAAATATTCGGCACAATAATTGCACTACATTAGGTAGTCATATTAGCAAATTTTATAATATGTTATATATTGTTGAAAATGAGCTGATTATGAATTATAACCACACGTAGTAATCATATAAAATTTTATCCGATGGATATTGGATTTGCAATATTGAGCAGGTTGAAAGTAAAATTCTCAAAAATAATATTGAGTAGCGCCATATTATTTTTTGGAATTTCACTTTGGAGTCAAGGTGAAGTAAATTGCGCCGGGCCGATTACTGTATATAATCAGCCAGGACTATGCGGAGCTACCGTCACTATTCCCAGTTTTTGTGAAGGTCAGCCAGCAAACACTAGCTTTTATACTGTGGGAATTCACGATGTAACCATCAATTGTGGGCAAACTGCATGCGTGGTGCGTGTAACAGTTTTGGATGGAGAAGGACCAATCTTTCCATCATGCGGACCCATATCAATTACCTTGACATCTGGTGCCTGCGGACCAAATGCACTTGAATTAGTGCAGCCAATAGACAACTGTGATGCGCTTGGTGCTTTGAGCATTTTACCAGCAAATGGCAACCCTTATCCAATCAATCATGAATTTGGACCTGGTTTTTATAATTTATCATACATCGTGCGGGATCGATCCAATAACTCCAGCACTTGTTCATTTGGCTTGACAGTTCTTGGAGTGCCCAACAGAGTGACTTCAATCACATGTTATAAAGATCTCAACTTATCTGTTGATCAAAACTGTGAAATCGTTGTAACACCTTTGATGATGTTGGAAGGCGGACCTTATGGCTGCTTAGACGAATATATTGTAACCGTTTTTGACCCTAATAATAAAGCCATTGGCAATACCATACCTTATAAATACTTAAATCAACCTTTGAGAACTGAGGTATTATCACCAGACGGCAATCGTTGCTGGGGATTGGTTACTTTGGAAGATAAAGCACCTCCTGTTTTGGAATGCGAACCCGTTTATACCACTTGCAAAGGAGATATCAAACCAGGATCTCCTTTACCCACAAGAATCACCTACAAAGCACAAGCCACCGATAGCATCATACCAGCAGGAGCTCCCGTAACCAGAACTTTCAATGTGGATGTATTTGGTTTAAACGATGGCAGCATTACGGATATAAACGTGCTTTTAGATATACAACACACCAATATTTCTCAATTATCAGCAAAGCTAATGGCACCAGACGGGACCATGATCCAATTGTTTAATGGAATCGGTAGCTGTACCAACGACGATATTTACGTGTTTTTTGATGATGAGGCCACGCTCACAAATGCCCAGCTTGATGATAGTTGTGGTACAGTTTCTCCAGCAGTTGATGGAAGGTATCGACCTTTGCAATTATTGGCAAACCTTGAAGGAATAGATCCGTCAGGTATTTGGCAATTTATCATTACTGATAGCGGAGCGAGTGATGGAGGCAAAATCAATAGTTTGCAAATTACTTTTGAACAAACAGGTAATACCATTGCCTTCCCAACCAGCAATGACATTACTTATCAAATGACTGCCAAACAGACTTTTTTGGTACAAGGAATAGACAATTGTACAGATGCAACTTTGACTTATAAAGACAGTATCCAGAAACTTGATTGTACGAGTCCATTTGAATCCATCATTTACAGAACTTGGCACGGTGAAGACAAGTTTGGCAATCAAGCCATCCCTTGTACACAATTGATCTATGTCTATCGCAACGATATTTCATCTTTAATTTGGCCCAAAAACTTTGATGATCAAGATACTGCTTCTCTTTCGTGTTTACTTTTCCCAGATACCATACCAGGACCAGTAGTAACCGGAAAGCCTCATGGCGACTTCTGCAGTACGGTCCAAGTTTTCCCATATGAAGATGTATATTTTCCAGGATGCGGCAACAGTTATAAAATCTTGAGGAGATGGAAAGTCAATGATTGGTGCACTGGTCGGATACTTTTTCATGATCAGATCATAAAGGTGGCGGATCATGACGGACCTGAATTATTGTGTCCAAATGATACCATAGTTTCTGCGCAATATGACGAATGTACCCTTGACTTCAAACCAAAACGCCCTACAGTACTGCGAGAATGTTCAGATAGCATTTATTTTGAATTGAGCTATTATGTACCCTACGAAGATGAAGAAGTAGATTTTTCTGAGGTGATTTTTTCCAGAGATGGTGTCATTGGAGATTCCATTATTTTAGATCTGGCTTTTGGAGAATATTACATCAAATGGATCGCAGTAGACGAGTGCCGAAACCAATCTGAATGTATTCAAAAGGTTACCATCAATGATCAAATCTCACCTGTTGCAGTTTGTAAACAATTTACAACTGTGAGTATCGGAGCAGCAGGTGGTGCAGAGGTTGATGCAAGAAGTTTTGATGATCTTAGTTATGACAATTGCGAAATTGTAAAATACGAAGCTGCAAAAATGGTAGACATATGTAACAACATGCCCAATGTCTTCAAAGAAAAATTAAGATTTTGCTGTGAAGAAGTTGGAAAATCCATCATGGTTGCCTTCAGGGTTACAGATGCATCTGGCAACAGCAATACCTGTATGGTAGAAATAAAAGTAGAAGACAAACTTCCACCTTACCTGATTTGTCCTGACGATATTACGATCAATTGTACAGAAGATTATCGAGATACGAGTATCACAGGTTTTCCATTATATGGAGATAATTGTGCTGTCACAGGTCCGCCAACTTTCAAAGACTCAGTCAAAATCGATCAATGCGGACGGGGACTTGTTATTCGTACTTGGTCTGTGATGGACAAAAGAGGTTATAAAACCACGTGCAAACAGTACATTTATCTGATCAACAACAACCCATTCAGTGAAAAATACATCATCTGGCCTATGGATTTAGATACTAGTAATTGTACCGCCAATTTGCATCCCGATTCTTTACCAGTCAAATTTGCAAGACCCATCATCAATTACAGAGATTGCAGCCTGACAGCGGTGAATTATAAGGATCAGGTTTTTGAGTATGCACCGGGATCCTGTGTCAAAGTTCTTAGGAGATGGACAGTACTCGATTGGTGTAATTACAATGAAAAAGAACACCTAGGTATTTATGAACACGTGCAAATTTTAAAAATTTCCAATCATATGGCGCCTGTTTTTGACAGTTGTCAAGATGTGACAGCTGATGTTTTTGATAATTGCGCAGGTAGGGTCATTCAAAGTAAATCAGCTAAGGATGATTGCACTCCATCTAATAAGATAAAATATTATTACACGATCGATTTATACAGTGACAATGTAAATGACAATATTTTTGGTAATGCCGATAGTTTTAATCGAATATTGCCAGTAGGTAAACACAAAATAAAATGGACAGCAGATGATTTGTGTGGAAATATAGGTGTCTGTACTTACATTATCACAGTCAGAGATGGCAAAAAGCCTACGCCCTATTGCCTGAGTAGTGTGACAACGGTGGTGATGCCTTCTAGTGGTAATATTGCCATTTGGGCAAAAGATTTTGATTATGGAAGTTCTGACAATTGCACTCCAAAAAATAAGTTAAAAATTTCCTTCTCTTCCAATGTAAATGATACAGGAAGAATCATCAGCTGTGTCGATATACCAGACGGTAGACAAGTAACTTTACCACTCCAAATGTGGGTGACAGATGAGGCAGGGAACCAAGAATACTGTGACGTACATCTCATTGTCCAAGACAACACTGGTAATATTTGCCCCGACAACAACAATCCTTTATTAAAGTACAGTGGGGATGTGCTTTCCGAAAGTGGTGAGCCAATTGGTGGTGTCAATGTGAAGCTTGAAAACAATGGATTCGAAAAAACATACGACACAAAATCCGACGGCAAATTTGAATTTTCAAATGTCCGCGGAGATGCAAGTTATGAGTTGTCTGCCAGCAAAAAGGACAACATCAAAAACGGCTTGAATACCATTGATTTGATTTTAATTCAGAGACACATTTTATCATTAACTAAGTTTAAAACGCCATACAAAATACTCGCTTCTGATTTTAATAAAGATGGTAAGTCCAATGTTCAGGACTTGGTTGGAATTCGCAAAATCATCTTGGGAATTGATGCCACTATGCCCAACAATGGCAGCCCATGGAGATTTGTGGACGCAAGTAGTATGCAGGGCTCAGAATTCAATAACATGACTTTTTCTGAGGTCATACCACTACAACCTTCTTTTGGAAACAATACCAACCTTAAATTTATTGGAATACGATTGGGAGATGTGGACGATAGTGCTGTCAAATCATTTGGAGAAAATGTATTGAATCCAAGGACCAAAGATTTTGCTCACTTTTCATTGAAGTCAAGCGAAGAAGGCATAGTGGATGTATATTTGAAAGATATGGAAAAACTCCACGGACTGCAATGGAAATTGGCTGGATTCAAAGATGAGTTGCCAACTATCATCAATGGTCAATTGCAAATTGTGCCAGAGAATTGGATAGTGGATGCAGAAGGATTTTTGACGATGACTTGGTTTGCTGCCGAAGCTGAAAAAATAAACGGTGATTTGCCAATTTTCTCCATCAGAACAAAAAAATCAGTTCTTAGGAAAATGACATTGGTTGATGTTGATTTCAATCAAGTGTACACAGAAAATCTAGAAACAAAATACTTGGTGTTGGAAAAATCTGGTTTAGTTGATACTGACTGGCATTTGACCCAAAACATACCCAATCCTTTCAATGACAGAACAAACATTGGAGTTGATTTACCTTCACCAGCAATAGTCACTTTCAGGGTATTTGATGGTTTGGGTAGATTGATCATCAATCGCCAGGAAACACTACAAAGAGGTAAAAACCAAATCACTATTGAGACCTCTGAATTGACAGGCACAGGACTTTATATTTATGAAGTAACCAATAATGGTGCGAGGAAAATGGGCAAAATGATGGTTACGGAATAATCAATTTATCGTCCTCAAAAAAATGTTTGTATCTTTGAAGTGTATAAAAACTTAGTCCATTGACAGATAAAATCAAACCAGTATTTCATCGTCGTATCTTTTGGGACGTAGATTTTGACAAATTGGATTACGATGCCAAGGCCAATTTTGTCATAGAACGTGTTTTTGAGCGAGGAGACGTAGATGATATCCGCAACTGCCGGAGATATTATGGTGATGAAAAAGTAAGTTACGCATTGCTAAATGCAAAATTTTTACCAAAAGTGACCATGTATTTAGCCAGTGCGGTTATCGATAAACCTATTGAAGCATTCAGATGTTACACCTTGAGACAGTTGCACCCAGAACTTTTGCCGTATTAGAAAAATTAATGACAATTGATGCTTTGCAAGCATTTAACCTTGTTGGTGGCACTGCGCTATCACTTTATTATGGTCACCGTACATCCATTGATCTTGATCTATTTTGCGTAGATTCATTTGACAATTCAAAAGTTATCAATTCAGTTACAAAAGCTTTTGAAAATGAATTTTCAGAAAGATCTTCCACAAACTTTGGAATTTTTGGGTTTATAAATGACGTCAAAGTAGATATTGTCAGATTCCCACACCCTATTATCCGACCGACGGTTACTATAGAAGGCATAAGAATGTATTCACCAGAAGACATCATTGCCATGAAGGTCCAAGCCATTCTAGGTAGAGGAAAGAAGAAAGATTTTTGGGATGTTGCAGAATTGCTCAATCACTTTACGGTAAAGGATTTCATTGACCTTCATAAAGAAAAATACAGTACTCAAAATTTATATATCACAGTACCACAAGCCATAACTTACTTTGATGATGCCGAGGATAGCGAAGACCCTGTGAGCCTCAATGGTTTGGATTGGAGTGATGTGAAAAATATAATCGGGGAGCATGTCAGAAACTACTTAGCTTAGTAATTAACAGTGTAGATCACCCTTCTGTATTACTCCGTAAAACAAAAAAAGCCCAATCACTTGAGCTTTTTTTTAATTTAAATTATGTTTTTGTTTGAAATGGGATGGCTTACTTTTTGCCAAAAACAATGACATTGGCTTTACCTCTCAGGATACCTTTTGTATCATACAAAAATTCCAATCTGTCAATTCTCCTTCTGTTTCCTGGCAAATCAATTACTCGACTTTCTTCACCTTGGTGGAAGTTTTTTTGAATGGCAACATTCATCCTTTCTCCGTTTTCAAATACGATGTCAAAGTCTGTCATATCCAAACCGCTATCTACCACTTTTATTTTGATTGCTTTGAAAACATCATTTCCTCTCACTTTCAAAATATCTCTATCTTTCCCATAACTTGCTTCCTTTTGTCCGATGACGACCCATTTGGCTTGAACTGTAAAAGCCGATCCAACAAGCAAAGAAAGGCCCAACATTAAAAACAATAACGTACTTTTCATTTTTTCAATTTTTATGGTGTAATGAATTAATTGCTCTTTAGAGTTTGAAGATCCGGCTAGGTTAAATCTGTCCTTTCTATTTAATAATTTTTTAACAATCTTAAATAATTTCTAGCTGATCAAAGCCCAATTGCCACCATTTTTTTGTGTTGCTCTTAAGTAATTTCTTATCCGAATGTTTTTTGGATGTTCAAGTGTAGGATCGTCTTCCAAGATTTGCTCAGCTAGATGCCTGGCCACAGTCATAATGCGTTGATCTTTTACCAAATTAAGCAGCTTAAAACTAGTTACCCCACTTTGTCTTGTCCCTTCTATTTCACCCGGACCTCTCAATTCCAAATCAACTTCTGCAATATCAAAGCCATTGTTGGTCGCACACATTGTTTTGATCCTCATTCTTGCATCATTAGAAAGTTTATCTCCCGACATCAAAAGACAATAGGACTGGTCGGCACCCCTACCTACCCTTCCACGCAGTTGATGCAATTGAGATAAACCAAAACGCTCACAATTTTCTATAATCATGGTGGTCGCATTGGGAACATTGACTCCTACCTCGATGACCGTTGTAGCCACCATGATGTGAGTGACTTTTTTCACAAAACGGTCCATTTCAAAATCTTTATCCTTGGCTTTCATCCTTCCATGAACAACAGAAATTTGATAATCTGGCCGTGGAAAATTGTGAAGCAATCGTTCGTATCCTTGCTGCAAGTCCTTCAAATCCAAAGTTGCTGATTCTTCTATCAGAGGGTAAACAACATAAATCTGGTTACCGTTTGCGATTTGTTCTTTCATAAATTCATAAACCCGAGGTCTATGAGATTCATATCGATGGACGGTCACGATATCTTTTCTTCCAGGAGGCAATTCATCGATCACACTTACATCAAGGTCACCATAAAGTGTCATAGCCAAGGTCCGTGGGATGGGAGTGGCCGTCATAACCAAAATATGTGGAGGCAAATGGTCTGTCTTACCCCACATACTAGCTCGCTGTGCAACACCAAATCGATGTTGTTCGTCGGTGATAGAAAGTCCTAAGTTTTTGAAAACCACTTTTTCTTCAAATACTGCATGGGTTCCAATCAAGATATGAATATCACCCAAAGCCAATTGTTCTAATATAACTTGTCTTGGTTTCCCTTTTACGCTTCCAGACAAAAAAGCCACCTTTAAATCCATTTCTTTGAGTTGATTGGAGATGGTCGCATAATGTTGCTGGGCAAGTATTTCTGTAGGAGCAACTAAACAAGTCTGGAAGCCATTATCAATAGCAAGCAGCATACTCAGCAAGGCCACAATAGTTTTGCCACTTCCTACATCACCTTGTAACAAACGATTCATTTGTTTGCCTCCGCCTACATCGGACCTGATTTCTTTTATTACCCTTTTTTGCGCATTGGTCAATTCAAAAGGAAGATGTTTGGAGTAAAAAGTATTAAACACAGGGCCTACATTTTCAAAAACTTCTCCTTTTAATGTGAGTTTTCTTGTCGCCTTAGTAAATAACATTTGAATTTGAAGAAAGAAAAATTCCTCAAATTTGATCCTGTTGTGGGCAAGCATTTTCTGGGCTTCGTCTTTAGGAAAGTGCACCCAATGGATGGTTTCAAATCTAGTTGGCAATTTCAATTTAGCCACAATCTCATCCGGCAAATTTTCGTGAAAATCAGCAGGACTTACCTTTTCCAAAATATTTTTTACAAGTTTTCTTCTGCCCTTAGCATCCAGACCAAGACCATCTAGTTTTTCTGTTGAACTGTATACCGGATCAAAAGTCTGGTGGAGGGTAACATCGTTTTGAAACTCTTCCATTTCAGGATGTGCTATACTGGCTTTCCCACCATAAACATTTACCTTTCCATAAATTATATATTCTTTGCCTTCCTCCAGTATGTCTTCCAACATTTTTATTTTCTGAAACCATACCAGTTCCAAAAATCCACTAGAGTCCTTGATCAAGGCACTGAGTCGATGTCTATTATTCTTTCCTTTTATTTTTTCGAGGGTGATTAGCTTCCCTTTGACCAAAGCAATATCACCATCAGCCTTCAATTCATTGATGAGTTGCACCTTGGTTTTATCAATATATCTAAAAGGATATTGAAGCAGCAAATCCATGGGGCACTTGACACCAAGTTCTGCTCTGAGGGCCTCACCTCTTGCCGGGCCGACACCTTTTAAAAATTCTATATCCTGAATTAGGAAACTCAATCTGTCTTTTAGCGTTTATATATTAACAAGGCAAAATAATAAAAAGCCACAAGTTTGAAAAAATTATCGCAGTACTGAAAACATCAGCGGAATATTCAAAAAAGAATAATGTGATCCAACAATAGTGTTCATTGGACTTTCCAATTGTTTAATCGTGTTTTGAGTAGTATATTTGCAAATATCAACAAAAAGTAGGGATGGAATCTAAGCGGCAATTGCAGGTGGGAGAAATGATCAAAAGGAACTTTAGCTACGTTTTACAAAGTCATGGATCCTTTATTTATGGCCAAGTTTTGGTCTCGGTTACCAATGTGGTCATGTCCCCAGATATGGCTCAGTGTAAAATATATTTGAGTATCTACGGAACAGAAGAGAAAGAAGAGGTACTTTTCCACATCAACGAACATCTTCCGCAATTAAAAAACGAATTGGTTCATCGGATCAGAAAACATGTCAGGAGGATTCCCACTGTGGCTGTATATATGGATGAAACCCTCGATGAAATGTATAAAGTTGACGAGCTTTTCCAAAACATCAAAAAAGAGTCTTAGCAAAAACCGATGAAATTTACAAAATCGACACTAGATAAGATTGAACGTATTTTTGAAGAACAGGAATATATGGTCAGATATGAGAAAGGGAACTTCAATTCTGGCTATTGTCTGGTAGAAGATAAAAAGATTGCAGTCATCAATAAATTTTTTGATGTGGAGGCCAGGATCAATGTTTTATTGGACATTTTATCAACCATCCAGATAAACGAAGCTTTGATGACCAAAGAATCTGCATTGACATTCAGGCAAATTTTGAAAAAAATCCAAACAGAAAGTATAGAAGAGTGAAATTGATATTTTTAGGAACTGGAACATCACAAGGAGTGCCTGTCATTGGATGCGATTGCCATGTGTGTGTCTCCACTGATCCTAAAGACAAACGTTTCAGAACATCAGCCTATATGGAGTCTGAAGGAAGCCATATTGTCATCGATGTTTCTCCGGATTTCAGGTCTCAAATGTTGGCAGCTAATATCAAAAAAGTGGATGCGATTTTATTTACGCATGAGCACAATGACCACGTGGCAGGTTTGGATGACGTACGGCCATTCAATTTTATGGATCAAAAGCCAATGAAAATTTTTGGCGAACAACGGGTGATCGATGATATAAAAAATAGGTTTGCCTACGTATTCAATGAAAATCCCTATCCTGGAGCTCCAAGAGTCGATGTACATACCATTGAAGATAATACTACTTTTAAAATTGAGCAAACAAACATTTTACCTGTTCGAATTCATCATGGGAAACTACCTATCTTAGGATATAGGATCGAAAATACAGCTTACCTTACGGACGTAAAACAAATACCTGAGAGCGAATTTGCAAAGTTGCAGGATCTAGAAGTATTGATAATCAGTGCTCTGAGAATAGAACCGCACTATTCTCATAATTCACTTTCGGAAAGTTTGGAAATCATAAAACGCCTGAAGCCACAAAAGGCTTATTTAACACACATGAGTCATCACATTGGACGCCATGTTGAAATCCAGGCCTTACTTCCAGAAAATGTTTTTGCTGCCTACGATGGTTTAACGCTAGAAGTTTAGAATCTAAAACCTATGCCAACCTCAATTCCTGTGGTGACGTCTTTGTCTTCCCTTCTGATGTAAGAGTTGTCTTCATTCAAACTGATCAATGACCGGTCTGCTTTGGTCTTCGTGATATCAAGGAATCCATAATTAAATCTTCCGCCTATGTAAAAACCTCTATTGATGAAATAATTCATACCCACAGTTCCAGTGATGTCAAACCAACTGAATTTGGAATCACCTTTATTGAGCTCTTGATAGTAGGCTCCAGCATATTTTGGTATACCTACTCTATTGCCCTCTACTAAGATGGTAATTGGTCTTGCGGAACCAAGATTTGAAAGTTGCGACGCGCTTTTGGGTTCGTCATTATAATATCTGTAATCAAGTGATTGTCTGAATGTGATATTATTTGGGTTTTGATCTGATTCAAACCTCAAAGTACCTCTTCCAATAGGGTTCACCAAAAAATTGAAAGCCAAACCACCAAAAATCTCCAGCTTTGGATGTACCTGATAGGCTGCAACGATTGGTAATCCTATATTCCCGTTGGAAACATCCAAATCTATGGTTGCTTGTCCACGCTCAAACACAGTTCTACCATCTGCAAGATATATTAAATAATAGCTATCCCCGTTAAAGTTTGTTTTAGAGCCTGTTTGAGAATATAACAACTCAAATCTGAGCATAAATTTATTGGTAAACTTATACCCATAGTTTACGCCAAAGTGAAAACCATTGGAAAACCCATAGCTTTCACCAACCTCCAGCGGTCCACTAAATTTAGAATAATTGAGCCCTGCTCGTACGCCTACAGATTGTGCTTTCACACCAATCGTACTCAATAGCATTGCTGCAATCAACACAAAATACTTCATATCATTTCTTTATAAGAGCCGCAAAGGTAATGATTACTCAAAGTGTACCTACTTTGCATAAACTAAATTTCAATAAATTTTAATAATTTGGGACTAAAGTCTAACGACAGGGTAGGTATAAATGCGTATTAATGAAGTCTTAAATTCCAAAATATAATATTTTGAAACTGTTTTTAATGAAAAAAGGCCTTTTGGTCAATTCCAAAAAGCCTTTTTATTTCGTTTTTGCTAAGTACTATCTATTCAAAATATATCTGGCTGTAAGTGCTCCATAGCCAAATCTTAGCCTATTATAAGAATCTGTAAAATCATAAGTATCAACCAGAACAAAACCTGGCGCCCAGTCAACGCTAACATTGAGTGGGAGATCGGGAAAAGTATACTCTAAACCTAGATCAAAATGTGCTCCTACCTCAGAATAAGATCCTAGGCTACCAAACCCATAAGACCACGTAGTGAATGTAGCACCGCCTCCTAAAAACCATCTTAAATTGTCGACAGATTCAATATCCTTATGAATTTGATAAAAACCTCCAAGGGCAAATCCGCCCCATCTTATTCCACCAAAAAGCTCGACAGCGCTGCTTTCGCTGAGAAATGTCTTGTAAGAACCAATCAAACCATAACCGAGTTTTGCTCCTATCGAGCTCTTATAATCTTGTGCTTGCAAAGATTGACTGGCTACAAAACAAAATAAAACCGTAAGAATGAAAATAAATTTTCTCATTTGTATAAATTAATTTGGGTGATAAAATCGGGTCAAAGATATAAATTAACAATATGTTCCCCTAGTTTTAAGAATATATATTTTCTTCACTTTTATTCCCGAAAAAGTATTAAATAAAACATTTAGATTGGTCGTAAATAATCATCCCAGTCATCAATTGTAGAGCTCAGGAACAATGTGGGAGTCGGAAAATGTAGGGCATGAGGCCAGTAAAGAACAATTGCTGATTGTACCTGATTGTGATAAAAATAAACAGACAGCGCCTTTGAAACAAAATATACTTTCCAATACGGCGAATGAATAAACTATTTGTGCTTAACTTTATACCATGAATCCAAGGTGTTTTGCATGAAAATAACCCCTATTCAAGCTCTTGTTCCTAAAAAGGAAGTTGTAAAAGATACAAATGCTTTTTTTAAATCAGTTAAGGAGGAGTTCACCGCTGGTTTAAGAGATGCTTTTTTTGATCTCCAAAGTGCGGATAGTTATTACCTTTATTCAATAAGAACTAAAGAATCAAGCTCTATAGGTTTAGTTTGTCAGATAGATCGCACCTCAATTTTGGACAATAAAATATTGAAGCACGAGCAAATCATCAAAGAAAAATCAGATTTGCTCAAAGGATTCATAATGCAATCTGGTGCAATGACAAAACCCATCATGACTTTTCACCAAAATGATGATTTTTTACTTCAAACATACCAAGAGATCATCAAAGAAACCTTTCCAATTTTCAATATCCAAATTGGTGAAGAAAATCATGAAATCTATAAGATAACAGATTCACAAACCATCAAAGAAATCGAAGCAAGGTTTGAATCTTTTATTCCTGACGCCTTCATTGCAGATGGTCATCACCGATTTGATTCTATGCAAAAAATTCTAGAAGAAAATGAAAATCTTGAAGGCATCGTTGTGGTTCTTTTTGGTGCCAACCAAGTGAACGTGAAGGCCTATAACAAATTGATATTAGGACTGTCTCAGGAAGAATCCCGAGCACTCATGGCCCAATTTCACCAAATGGGCATACTTACCCCCCTCACTGTAATGTCAATGCCAAAAAATTCACATGAAGTGACACTCTTACTTGGCAATCAAGCATTTTTATTGGAGTTGAATGCTGATATAATCCATAAATATCAAAACGCAGCTCTTCCAATCATTGACTTAGAAATTTTTTCAGAAGAAATTTTTTCAACTGTGTTGGCATTAGATATGGATGATCAAAAAATCATGCACCTCAATATTAGTCAAACCCTTGATTATATCAATGCACCAAATGAAAAAGGAACCTGTCTTTTTTGCTTTTATCCAATAGATATTTTGGACATTATAAAAGTATCAAGGATGGGTATGTTTTTACCACCAAAAAGTACGTGGTTTGAGCCAAAAGTCAGAAGCGGAATTATCGTCGGAAATTTTCACGAGTAGTCTCCAGTTTGTGGCAGTAATAAGAGGATAGTCTAAAAAATAAAAAAAGACTATGCGTCGCAATACTCATTTTGGGGATCGTCTCCAGGTTAAGTCGGAAATTGGGATGACCACTACTTAAAATGTATATCTTATTTGGACACATAGCCTTTTAACAAACTAGGATCTCGTAAAACAAACTTTTTTGCTTTAGAAAGTACAAATATAGTGCATTATGTATTATAAAAAAATATAATATGAATTATTTTTAAATAATTTTGAATTTTATGGTTTTCCGTTGTTTTAGACCGGCAATTTTTGGTTTTTCTAGAACACATTGGCAAACACGTCTTTATTTACCCAAGAATTTAACTACAGATTTTTCAATTCATTAAGCAAACAAATCTCTGCCTTGTGATATCTTTGCCAAATGAAAGACATTGCAGATTTAATTGGCAGGATTTTTATTTCACTGCTTTTCATATACGAGGCATTAGATTCTTTACTTTTTTTCGACAATACCAAGAGCACCATGGAAGATTATGGGGTTTCTTATTATCCAAATATTTTGTTGGGCACCATCATTTTTATTTTATTCTTGGGTAGTATATTGGTATTGATTGGCTATTATGCCAGAATTGGAGCTTTCCTTTTATTGGTTTACTGGCTTACATTTACAGTGATCGTTTATTCGTTTTGGAATGATCCACCACTTACTCAAAGACTCAACGCTTTATATTTTATGCGAAATATAGCATTGAGTGGTGGTTTGTTACTTCTTATAGCTAATGGTGCAGGCAACTACAGTGTAAAAAGATTGATACACGTGATGCGACTTCCAAAGTAGAAACAGACCCTAGCAATTGCTTGCCCAAAAGAAAGAAATACAACCACACAAAAAACAAATTCAACATCAGCACTGTCATGCAGTAAATAAATCTGTTACCTTTGCCTTCCTAAAAATATAGAATACAAGTATGAAGCTTAAAAATATCATAGCAGTTAGCGGTGAATCGGGCCTTTTTGAATTGGTCACAACAAAGAATAGTGGTTTGATCCTTAAGGATCCAAAGTCTGGAAAGACCAGTTTTTTTTCTATGCGAGCACATCAATTTACTCCACTGGAGACCATAGGCATCTATACAATGATGGATACCAAAGACATCAAAGATATTTTTGAGATCATGCGTTCAAAAATTGCAGATCTTCCTTTACCCTCTGTGAAGGATGACAACAAGAAAATCATGTCTTATTTCGTTGAGATATTGCCAGACTATGATAGAGACAGAGTATATCCTAGTGATGTGAAGAAAGTCTTGAAGTGGTACAAGGCCATGGAAGAAAATGGTTTCTTCGATGCACATGATGAAGAGGAGTAAAATCTTTGTCATAAAAAGTAAAATTTGATGTCTTATTTTGTGAGAATTAGCTTGTTGTTTTTTTGTGCTGCTTTCCTTTTTTCATGTCGAAAGGAGGAAGTGATCGAAGTTGGAACATTCGAAGTTTCCCTCAGCTCTACCAGTGCATCTGATAAAACAGTCAAACCATTCGAGCCATTTCGTACCACGATCAATGCTTCTGCCGGTGCGGCCAATCTCAAAGGCTTGCTTGTGCTTCAAGATGGAGAAGCGGTGGATTTTCACAGAATAAAGATAAATGATAGACCTCTAGAAGGTAACCCTTATATTATATATCCGCCAGACGATGCTGGCTTCAAATTTGTGGTAGAAATCATTGCGCCAGATAAAACAGGAGACTACGTATTTACTTTTAAAGTTGTAGACTTTAGTGATGCGGTGATGAATGTTTCCAGAAATATCAAAGTGGAAGCTGCTTCACCTACGCTAAAATACAATGGGCCAGAATTGGTCATTGTAAAAAAAGGCAATGAAGCCATTTATAAACTCAACGGACTTCCCAAAGATGGAAAACTGAGGACCCTGGAAGTATTGATTAATGGAAGTAAGCTAGCCAATGCAAATTTAGTATCCTTTGGAGCTCAAAGTCCCACAGCAAATCCTTTTCCATTGGACATCTCTTTTGAAAACGGATTTGACCGTGACCTCAAATTGATTGCACCAACCACCGCAGGCAATTATGTTTATACATTTATCTTGACTGATGAGTTTGGTGCCTCAGCCCGAGATTCTGCCGACGTTTTGGTAGGAGAACCAGCCATAGAATTATTGACGAAGGATCTCTACAATATTGCGAAAGACAGCGTATCGGGTGGATTATCATTGTTGACTGGAAATACGGGTAAACCTGATACCATGGATGGTCCCATCATCATCGATCTAGGATTACAACCAGGGAATGATGATCCTGCTTCCAATTGGCTCAGACAAATCAGAGGAGGCAATGGTTTGGAAATAAGATATCTCAAAAATGGTCAAATGAACCTACCACAAACGTTCACTTATCAAAGGGTAGAAACTCAAGAACAAATTGCCCTATTATTTGAAAATAATGGAATATCCTTTACCCAAAAAGATGCTCAAAATCGACTGATATCAGACCCACTTCAAATTGGTCAAATCTTAGTTGTAAAATATGGTCTTACCAAATATTTCTTATTGGAGACCGTTTTGGTAAGCAGTGATGCTAGCAGCAATGACGATTATTATCGATTTAATATCAAACAATAGTACAAATTTGATTATTCTTTATTTACAGCTGAGTTCGTCTGCTTCTTTTTTGGCAGTTGCTATATCTGTCGCGCTCACTTGAGGACAGCCATCCACTTTATTGAGATAATTGGTTAAAGCGGCCTTATATAGTTCACAATTTTCCTTACTTGGACTTACGGAATAAGCACTTGCCGCATCCGACAATGTTCCTGCAGCGATAGACAAGTCTACAATATTGCAAGTCGAGGTTAGGTTTCCTTCCTTTGCGCAACTCATTGCCCCAACCATTAAAAGCAAACTAAATAATTTCTTCATGTTTGAAATTTACAGCAAGTTAGTCAAAAGTATAGAAGTTCATAGAATCGTTGAATCTAAAGCGATAGTCATTAATTAAATTATTGTTTTTTGGCCAAAAGTAAACTAGGATTCCATCAAAAGGTATAAATTCAACCAAATACACTTATCAATATAGAATACCAAAGTATATTATTTTGTATTACAATAAAATTGTATAGTTCCTAAAAATTTTAATATTTTTGAAGCTATTAACTAACAACAACAATTTTTGAGGTATGATTAAGGAATTTAAAGAATTTATCATGAAAGGCAATGTGCTGGATCTAGCCGTTGCAGTCATTATTGGTGGAGCATTTGGAAAAATAATATCTTCTTTGGTAGAGGATATCATCACACCACTTATTCTTAAGCCATCATTAGAAGCTGCTGGAGTAGCGAGTATTGAAGAATGGGCCCCGGGCGGAATATTTTTCGGTAAGTTTCTTGGAGCGGCTATTTCATTTTTGGTGATTGCTTTTGTCATGTTTTTGATCATCAAGTCATTCAACAAATTAAATCCACCTGCACCACCGGCTCCACCTGCACCTGCTGGTCCTACTGAAACCGAACTATTGATTCAAATAAGAGATCTTTTGAAAAAATAATTTAAGTTTTAAAAGCTTAGTAGGCCAAATCTTTACAAGGTTTGGCCTTTCTATTTTAAGAATGTACGTATTCAGTTCGATTTCTTTTCGTCATCAAAAATGTGCTATTTTTGTGCATTGAAAGGCGGAATCTAAATTATCGCAAAAAATTTAAAACATGAAGTGGAGTCCTTATTTAGTGCTATCAATTGTATTCTGTTGTAATTGGGGTAGCAGCCAAGGAGTCACAACCACTCAAGACCTTATTTATGCAAGAAGCCCTCAAGGAGAACTACATCTAGATTTGTATCTGCCACAGAACCCTAAAAATGATTTTCTCATCATTTGGGTTCATGGGGGAGCCTGGAAAAGCGGCGATAAAAGTAATCCTCCAAAAGCACTTGTCGATCAGGGCTATGCTATGGCCAGCATCAATTATCGCTTGAGTACCGAGGCGATATTCCCTGCACAAATTCATGATATAAAAGCTGCGATAAGATATTTGCGTGCCAATGGAAAAAGTTTTGGACTGAATGCCAAAAACATCATTTTATGGGGATCATCAGCAGGAGGTCATTTGGTTGCGTTAGCAGGTCTTTCCAATGGTGATAAATATCTAGAAGGAGTTTTGGGAAATTATCAAAGTTTTTCCTCAGACGTGCAAGGAATCATTGACTTTTATGGCCCAACCAACCTAGAAAGCATTTTAGAACAATCTACACCCCATGGTTTGGAAGTACGGATCCCTGCTTTACAGATGCTTTTTGGGTCAGATCCACTTACATCCAAAGATATTGCCAAAAAATGCTCACCAGTAAACTATGTAGATTCAGATGATCCACCCATATTCATAGCACATGGCGATCAAGATAATCAAGTTCCGATCAACCAATCCATAGAGTTGTTTGGTAAATGCAAAAAATCAGAATTGCAAGTGAGTTTGGAATTTGTTTATGGCAATGGTCATGGAGGATATGGTTTTGAAAGTAATGAAATGACCCAAAAGTTGATGACCTTTTTACTTGCCATCGCTAAAAACAACGAGTGATACTAAACCAAAACTTCAAAATTTAATGCACATCCAAATCAATGGATAGGTTTTGAGCCAAATAGAATGCATCATAAAAAAAAACAAGGTCGCATCTTGGAGGGTGTTTAAATAAAAACATTTGTCCATAAAAGCTTGATATTTCCTACTTTACAAAACCCTGTAACAGAAATATAACGCTTGATATATAAAAATATCCAGAAAATTATTAGTATCTTTGCACCACCTTTTCAGAAAGGGATATCAATAAAATTTGGGGAAGGAGTCTATTTACAAAAATCTAAGACCAAAATGATGGTTGTAAGATTTGAAATAAAAGAACGTATTTTAAAAAAAGAGGATGAGAGTATTATATGTCACGCAAGAAATGAACCCTTACACCGCATTGTCGGAAATATCTGAAATCTTTAAAAATTTACCACAAAAAGCCCAAGACAACAACTACGAAATAAGAGTTTTGATGCCTAAATTTGGTAGCATCAATGAAAGAAGGCACAGATTACACGAAGTGGTAAGACTTTCTGGTATGAACATCATCGTTGATGACGAAGATTATCCACTCATCATAAAAGTTGCTTCTATCCCGGGTTCAAGATTGCAAGTTTACTTTTTGGATAATGAAGAATTTTTCAAAAAAAGAGCAGAGTTCTTTGACGAAGAGAACAACCTATTTGAAGACAATGAGGAAAGAGCGGTATTTTTCTGCAAAGGTGTTATTGAGACCGTAAGAAAATTTGGTTGGGCACCAGACATCATTCATTGCCACGGATCATTTACTTCTCTCGTTCCATTATTTGTGAAAAAAGTTTATCATACAGATCCAATCTTAAATTTTTCTAAAGTTATCTACTCAGCCTACACAGATGTGATAGGAAATGCGTTTAAGAAGAGCTTTAAAGATGTAGCGACCATCAACTCTTTGACTGACGACGATATTACAGCCTACTATAGGGATGGTATTGTCGATTTAAATCAAGGAGCTTGCCATTTTGCTGATGGAGTTATTCTGGCTAGCGAATCACTGGGTTCACTCGATGTCGATCAATTGGCAAAGGACAAACCAGTTATGAGCATAGTTGGAAATGAAAATCATCTTTCTGAAACTATTGCATTTTATCAACAATTTATTGAACAAGAAGTAGATAATGAATAAATCGCTGTGTTACTTTACAATCGTAGTTTTGATGACCCTCTACGCTTGTGAAGACCCCACAACCATTGGTTCTGGCTTGCTAGAAGACGAAGAAATATCACTCAATTCGCAATCAGATTTTGATATAACTTCGACTACATTTCAGCCAGACCCCATACCTGTTTATATCAGAAACAGCTCCAATTTTTCAATTTTCAATATTGGAAAATACATTGACCCTATCTTCGGAGAAGTCAATAGTAAGGCTGTTTTGAGGGTTGAATACAACTTCAATTTAGATATTCCAAACCTATCTAGTATTTATATAGATTCTGTTGTCCTAGCTATAGCTTATGATACCACTGGAGGTTATGGTAATCGAAGCATTCTGCACGACATCAAAGTATTTGAGGCTACTGAATTTCCAATAACAGACACCATTTTGTCTAATTTATCTCTACCTGTAGTAGAAACACCTCTAGCATCATCTACGCACAAGTATGCTTCCAAAGACTCAGTAACAATCCAAGACTATTTGGCTGATACCATCTTCAGAAAAGCTGCTCCGCAACTGAGAATATCACTTGATACAACCAGATTCCTAAGTTTATTTTCAGATTTTGAATCTGTAAACACAAGCGCAGAATTAGTAGGTAAATTCAAAGGTTTTGTGATCTCTTCTGATCCTCAAGGAAATGGACTTATGGGACTCAATATGGGTACCACAGCAAGTGATCCTTCTTCTGGATTGAATGGATTGTATATTTACTATAGAACTAAGAGCAATAATACCAAGACAGTTGCAAAACTGATCTTGTCTTTACAAAAGTATAATTTGCCTACAACTGGCTTTCAAAATTCACCTTTTGGCTCTGCTCTAGGAGATGTAGAAATTGGCAAAGAGCGACTGTTTTTACAAGGTCTTGGTGGACCTAGCGTAAAGCTCAAATTTGATGATATCAATGAATTAAAAGGGAAAGTGATCAATCATGCAGAACTGGAAATTGCTGCTGAAGTTTTAAGTGGTGATGACAAATCTCTATATCCTTTCGCCAGCCAATTGATTCTAAGCTATCAAAAAGATAATACCTTCACTACCATATCTGATATAACAGAGTTATCTTCACCAGGTATAGCAATTGAAGCAGGATTTGGTGGTACTTTACTTTCGAGATCAGGGACACCCAATGGAACATATAAAATGGTTGTAACCAAAGCAATCAAAGCTATGTTAAATGGGCAAGTTCCTAATAATGAATTGATTGTATCGCCTCTTCTATCAGCTCAAAGGCCTGGAAGGGTGGTACTTTATGGTGCAAAACATCCACAATATCCAATAAAGCTCAAGGTTGCTTACACAAACCCTTAAATTAAATTTTTATGTGTGGCATAGTTGCATATATAGGCGATAAACAAGCTTATCCAATTTTATTAGAAGGTCTCAAGAGGCTGGAATACAGAGGGTATGACAGTGCGG